>JBAXPJ010000069.1:0-12640 GCA_037132335.1 Sediminibacterium sp.
TGTTAAGAAATTGTTCGTTTTGTATTGAACGGCCTAACTTGCACTATAAAACAAAGATTTTTAGATGATTCCGGATATTAAATTAGACAGTTGGGAGAAAAGGAGTGAGGAGCACCAAAAACAATACAAATACCTCTTACAAAAAGCCGATAAAAACAAGGTTTTAAAGCTTTTACCCGAGCTGCACGATGCCGCTTTTGAAAAAATCGATTGTTTACAGTGCGCAAATTGCTGTAAAAACTATTCTCCAAGGTTTAAAATGCCTGATATTAAACGTATAAGTAAGTACTTGCGTATTAAAGAGACGGTATTTATAGACACCTATTTAACCATGGATACAGAAGGTGATTATGTAACCAAAACATCGCCTTGTCCTTTCTTAGGCTCCGATAATTTCTGTTCTATTTACAAAGATAGACCCACTGATTGCCACCGTTTTCCTTATACCGACGAAGATGTGTTGTTAAAAAAGCCAGTGATTACGATTAAAAACTCTAGTTTTTGCCCAGCAGTATATTTTGTTTTGGAAGGATTATTGGCTAATCTTAAATAATACTATTTTAATATTCCATCTTTTTTAATGCAGGCGCTTTAAACCAAGTAGTGGCTACAACAAAAATAGTCATACATCCCCCAAATAAAACGGAGGGAACTACGCCTATTAATTTAGCAGCAATACCGCTTTCAAATTGCCCCAATTCATTGCTGCTATTTATAAACATTGAGTTAACACTCATTACCCTGCCGCGCATATTATCGGGTGTTTTTAATTGGATAATGGTACCGCGAATCACTACACTAATTCCATCTAAAAATCCGCTAAGTAATAATGCGGCAAAAGAAATCCAAAAAGATTTAGACAGCGCAAATACAATGATGCAAATGCCAAATCCGCCAATGGCAAAAAATAATTTTCTACCTTGTTTTTTGTGTAATGGAAAAACAGTTAGTAAAATTACTACTAGTATAGAACCTATGTCTGATGCGGCATTCAGCCATCCAAATCCAATAGCACCCACTTTTAAAATATCTTTTGCAAACACAGGAATCATTGCAACTGCGCCACCAAATAATACAGCAAAAAGATCGAGTGTTAGTGCGCCTAATACTTCTTTTGTTTTGAATACAAATCGAATGCCTTCTTTTACACTTTCTAGTGTTTTTTGTTCGCCGGCTTCTTTTAATGCAGGCTTAGATTTAATGCGCCACATAAAAGCAAATCCTATAAAAACTAAAAAAACAATAATGGCCAATGAGTTGGTATTACCTACGCCTGCAATAAAAAATCCAACAGAAGCATGGCCTATTACTGAAGCACTTAGCCAAATTCCTTGACTCCAAGTGGTGGCATTTTGCAATAAATTTTTGGGAACAATGGATGCTAACATGGTGCCAAAACTTGGGCCAGTAAAGGATCTGATTATGCCTGTGAAAAAGATAATAATGTAAATGCTAAATACAATCCAATGCTTACTTAAAATGGTAGAACTAATATGAGTAGAGATAATTAATAATAATATGGCACATACTAAGTAAAGAAATACACCAGTTAATAGTAATTTTCTTTTTTCGCTGATGTCAATAATATGACCGGCATATAAGGATAGTGAAACGGCCGGAATTACTTCGCTCAATCCTATCAAACCTATAGCAAATGGATCATTGGTTAATTCGTACACCCACCATCCAACCAATGTGCCCATCATTCGTAATCCCATAATAAACAAAAAACGCCCAAGCATCAAATTGCGAAATTCAGCAATTCGCATAGCGGCTACAGGGTCATTCGTTTTTTGTATGGTATCCATAAATAATTGTTCTCTGAAATTTTAGGGCAAACTAAAATAATGTTGACCGTTTTCAAAGTCTTTGTCTAGTGCATCAATTACTACTTGCAAATGTTTTTCATTGCCAACAAAATCGGCATTACTAGCATCAATAAAAATTGTTTTGATATTGTGTTGCTTGATATAATTGGTATAGGTCTCTTGTAAATTAAACAAATAAGCATCTGGAATGGCTTGTTCATAAGAGCGATTCCTTTTTTTAATATTTGCTTGCAATTTATTTACTGGTGCATGTAAGTATATCAAAATATCCGGAAAAGTTATTTGGTGGTGAATGATGTCGAATAATTTTTGGTATAAATGAAACTCTTCTTCGGGTAAGTTTACTTTAGCAAACAACAAGCATTTTGTAAAAAGATAATCAGATATGGTAACACTTTGAAAAAGGTCTTTAGTGTGTAAAGTATCTTTTAATTGTTTGTATCGTTCAGCCATAAAAAACAGTTCTACCGGAAACGCATATTGTGCAGGGCTTTCGTAAAACTTAGTTAAGAATGGGTTTTCTGCAAACTCTTCTAGTATGATGCGTGCATTATAATGCTTAGCCAATAAATTGGTCAGCGTTGTTTTTCCTGCGCCTATATTTCCTTCAACTGTAATAAACTGATGCTTCATTCTAAATGTTCGTATTCTAACAAAAATAAGTGCCTATGTTATCTTGTGCCCTATAATTTTTGCACATCGAGCTCGTCTTTGCAATCCATTAAGAGTTCTTGGATGGTTTTTTGTAAAATAGGGTGTACCAAATTTGGGGCAATTTCAGCTAATGGTAAGAGTGCAAAACGCCTTTGTTCCATTGATGGATGTGGTAAAGTCAGTATTTCTGTATCTAAAATCAATTGATCAATTAGTAAGATGTCTAGGTCAATTAAACGAGGCCCAAGTTTAACGCTTCTTATCCGCCCCATGTTGGTTTCAATAGATAACAATTGCTCCATCAAGGCTTTGGGTTCCAAAATTGTTTCAATGCTTACAGCTTGGTTATAAAATGATGGTTGATTGGTGAGTCCCCAAGCAGCTGTTTCGTATATTGCAGACAAATCCAGAATCTTTCCGCAGTTTTTTTCAATTTGATGGAGGGCATTTTGCAGATTTGCAGATCTGTTACCAAGGTTACCGCCAATCAGCAAATAGGCTACGTTCATAATTGATTAATACTAATAAGGTTCAAATATCTTTAATTTCATTTAAGAAGATAATAATTTTATGAGAAGCTTTTTCAAATCATTTTTTGCAACCTTGTTAGCAATGGTTGTTTTTACCATTCTAGGCGTGTTTGTTATTATAGGTATTGTTGCATCAGCGGCCTCTTCAGACAAGCCTGATATTGGTGTAAAAGGGGTTTTATTATTAGACCTTTCAAGTACCTTCAAAGAACAAACAGTTGACAATCCTTTAGCCCTGTTTACTGGTGGAGAAGCAGTGGATGCACCAAGTTTGTATGATGTGATTCGTATGATTCAACATGCAAAATCCGATTCTGCTATTAAAGGTATTTATATTGCTTGTTCCAATAATGCCAATGGGTATGCAGCCAGTGAAGAACTTCGAAAAGCCATTGTTGATTTTAAACGCAGCAAAAAGTTTGTGTTGGCTTATGGAGAAACCATTTCTCAAAAAGGATATTATATAGGAAGTGCAGCTAATAAAATTTATTGCCATCCGCAAGGCGGTTTAGAGTTTGATGGTTTTTCATCGAACATGATGTATTTAAAGGGTTTGTTGGATAAATTAGAAATCCAGCCACAAATATTTTATGCAGGAAAATTCAAAAGTGCCACAGAGCCATTACGTGCCACCCAAATGTCGGATGCCAATCGTTTACAAACCAGTGTTTGGATGGGCGATTTGTACGCACAATTTTTACAATCAATTGCAGTAACACGCCAATTGGATTCTGCCAAATTGCGTCAATTAGCAGTTGCTGGTGCCATTCAAACTGCACATGATGCAGTGGCAAATGAATTATTAGACGGTTTAAAATACGTCGATGAATTAAATGCAGAAATTAATCGACGATTATTAAATGAAGCAAATTCAAAAATAAATTTCGTTCACTTTAGCGACTATGCAAAAGCAGCAAATTTTAAACAAGATGGCGATAAAAAAATAGCTGTGGTTTATGCTGCCGGAGATATTGTTGGAGGCAAAGGAGACAATGAATCTGTAGGTAGTGACGCATTTAGGGCTTTACTACAAAAATTAAGATTAGACGATGACATTAAAGCAATTGTATTTCGTGTAAATTCTCCTGGTGGTAGTTCACTTGCTAGTGATGTAATTTGGCGTGAAGTTTCTTTAACAAAAAAAGTAAAACCTGTTATTGTAAGCATGGGTGATGTAGCTGCATCTGGCGGTTACTATATTGCTTGTAATGCAGATTCTGTTTTTGCAAATGCCAATACTATTACTGGATCTATTGGCGTGTTTAGTATCATTCCAAATTTTCAATCCTTCTTTAAAAATAAATTAGGAATTAGTTTTGATGGCGTAAAAACCGCACCTTATGCAGATATGGGCGGAACAGATAGACCCTTAAATGAAACAGAAAAACGCTTTGTTCAAAACAGTGTGGATTCTATTTATTATACATTTAAATCTCGTGTAGCAGATGGCCGCAAAAAAAATATAGATTATGTAGATAGTATTGCCCAAGGCCGCGTTTGGACAGGTACAAGGGGTATGGGTATTGGTTTAGTTGATAGGATTGGTACGATGCAAGATGCTATTGACTGTGCCGTTAAAATGGCCAAACTTTCTAGTTATAGAATTAAGGAGTATCCCGAAAAGAAAAATATGATTGAGGAGTTATTAGAGAACTATAAAAAATCTGTAAAAACCAATTTAATAAAAGAAGAAATAGGAGAGAAAGAATATAAAATGTTGCAGCAGGTAAAACAATTGAAAAAAACAATTGGAGAACCACAGAGTCGTTTGCCATTTATGGTTGATACGCATTAATTAGATTTAGTTTTTTCACTGTTAGAATAGCATTCAATGAAAGGAAGTTACAGCCAAACAAGGGCAATGTTTGCCATTACAAAAGCAAGCTTAAAAGCAATTTTTAGAAGCCCTTCTGCTGTGGTTTTTAGCATTGCATTTCCGTTGGTATTTATTTTAGTATTTGGTTTTGTTGGAAGCGGTGGTAAAGTGTCGGTAAATATTGCATTTGATAGTAAAACAGATACCACTAATCTTATTTATGCAAGTATTAAGCGAATTGCAGGAATTACAGTAGTTAAAAAAACGGGTATTGAACTACAAGAAGATTTAGAAAAAGGTAGAATAACAGCCATTGTATTAATTAGAAAGACTGGCTTAACAAATCCTTTATACACCATTGATTTAACTAGCTCCGAAGCGGTTAATCCACAAAATATACAAGTTTTACAATCAATTTTAAATGCAGTTATTGCAGGAATCAATCAGCAACAATTTGCTAATACACCTACTGTTGCTGCTATCAGTAAAACAGTACAAAAAATTCCAGGAAGGGTTTATAGAACCATTGATTTTATTTTGCCCGGACAACTTGGTTTTTCATTATTAAGTTCTGGGGTTTTTGGCGTAGCATTTTTATTTTTTAACCTCCGTCAACAACTTGTTTTAAAACGGTTTTATGCAACGCCTATTCGAAGAGGATATATTGTTTTGGGTGAAGCGCTTAGTAGGGTAATCTTTCAAATGCTTACGGCCATTATTATTATTTTGGTAGGACATTTTGCTTTTCATTTTACACTTGTGCATGGTGTTGAAACCTTTTTGGATATTATGTTATTGAGTTTTTTATCCTTACTGTTATTTATGGGATTTGGTTTTATTGTAAGCAGTATTGCCAAAACAGAAAGTACTATTCCGCCATTTGCAAATATTATTACATTGCCTCAGTTTTTATTAGCCGGAACATTTTTTTCAATAGAGGCTTTTCCTAGTTGGCTACAACCCATTTGTAAAATTTTACCGCTAACACATTTTAATAATGCCATGCGAAATATTGCATTTGAAGGCGCTAGCCTAACTAGTTGTTGGCAAGACATTGGTATTCTTGGAATATGGACTGTAGTAGTGTATGGTATTGCTTTTAAAACATTTAAGTGGGAATAATTATGCGATTTTTAAAATTGGGTTTAATTAGTATTGTAGCCATTTTTTGTGTGATGCTATTTTTTTCAATATTAATGCCTTCTATGGTACTGGTATCTCGTGCTGTAGATATTAATGCGCCGGTAGATTCCATTAAATATCGTGTGGCCAATTTATACCAATGGACTAATTGGATTAATGGCATGCAATCAAAAACAGTATCTATTAAATCTGCTAAAGAAGCACAATTAGGATCATCAACAGTTACTATTAATACTATTACAGACACTACCGTTGTTACAGGATGGACTTCAAGTGCCAAATCATTTCAACTAAGCACTATTCGATTTATTACCCGTCCTAATAGCACCATTACTACTGTTCAATGGCAATTTGAACAACACTTAAATTGGTATCCTTGGGAGAAATTAGGGTCATTTATGAATGATAAAATTTTGGGCCCGATGATGGAGCAGAATTTATTAAACTTAAAACATTTGGCAGAAAACCAGCCGGTGTTTACTACCATTCCTCAATAGGTTAAAATAAAATTCGTACACTAATTAATCGTAACTAATAAACTTCAAATTTCTTTGAATACCAGCGTACTTGCTGCGTTTGAGCGGAGACTCTTTGAATATAGTGGCAAATGCATCTTCGCTCATGGATTCCCATTCTTTAGTACTCAGGTTTAGAATTTCTGGGATGGGCGTGAATGCTAATTCTTGGTGTGCTTTGCTAAATCGATTCCAAGGACAAATGTCTTGACAAATATCACAACCAAAAAGCCAGTTGTTAAATTTTCCTTTCATTTCTGTTGGAATAATTGCGTCTTTTAATTCTATAGTAAAATAACTAATGCATTTACTGCCGTCAATTACTTTGTTATTTTGAATGGCATCGGTAGGGCAGGCCTCAATACATTTTTTACAACTGCCACAATAATCTTTTATAAATGGGTCGTCGTAACGAAGTTCAATATCTACAATCAATGTGGCTATAAAATAAAATGAGCCAGATTGTTTGTTAATTAAGTTGCCATTTTTACCTATCCAACCTGCGCCAGTTTTTACTGCCCATGCACGTTCTAGAACTGGTGCTGAGTCTACAAAGCCGCGGCCGTTGATTTCGCCAATTTGTTCGTTTAATTGTAATAGAAAGGTTTTTAGTTTTGCTCTTATAATTTCGTGGTAGTCTTTGCCAAAAGCATATTTAGAAATATTAGGTGTGTCTGGTTCTTGTACTTGATCAGGAAAATAATTTTGCAAAACAGTGATCACCGATTTTGCGCCAGGTACTAATTTTCTAGGATCAATGCGTAGGTCGAAATGGTTTTCGAGGTATTGCATTTTTCCTTGTTTGTGCTGATTGAGCCAGGCTTCTAATCGTCGGGCATCTTCGTCTAATTGTACAGCTTCTGCTATACCACAAAAAGAGAACCCTAATGCACTTGCGGCTTTTTTAACTATAGCAGTATTTTTTTCTATTAAATTCAATCTTTGATTATTGTAGCTTATTCATCAATGTCTTCAGCATGTAACATATGAAAGAATCGATGTGCCAATGGCGCAATTAAAACGCCAAAATTAGTAATGAATGCAACGCCACTAAAAATGGCATAAAAAGAAGAGAAGAGTTTTCCGGCAATGGTTTTTATTTCGGCAACAGGTCCCATTCCACTCAAAATCATTGAGGCATTGTGTAGTGCGTCTATCCAACTCATTGGGCCTAGGTATTTGTATCCAATGATACCAATGAGTAAACAAAAAGTCAATATTGCAGAAGCCAATAAGGTATTTTTATACACCCTTTTTATAAATACTTTTCTAGAGGCAATAGGCTGTGATTTATGTTCAAAATCACTAAATACACCTACAGTTAGTTTTCTATTATTAGCCATTGTAGTTTTTTAATGGAAGCAAGATAGACAAACTATTTGCAGTTATTAGCAATCTGTTGTTCAATCAATGTTTTCATGGCAAAAACCAGTTCTCTATTGCCTTCTTTTAGGTTGTTGGTAAATAGTATAAAAGCATATCCCCTGCATAAATCAATCATAGGCCATGTGCCAATTAAACTAGGGCAACTGATAACGGTTGCTTTGCCATTTACATCTGTTTCTTGAATCCATTCGCCTAGTCCATAATTAAAGCCTTCAGCAGTTTTTGGTGCATACTTAATAATGCTTGAATTGGTTCTTAATACATGCATTTCATTGATGGCTTTTTCAGATAAAATTAGTTTTCCATTGAAAAGACCTTTGTTTAAAATCATCGATAAAAAACTCATATAGTCATTAGCGCTAGATAAAGCTCCAGTTGCAGGATCTACAGCGCCGTCTAAACTAGAAAAACTGGTAGCACGCATTAACATTGGTCTAGTAATACGATCTTGCATTTGTTGTTCAAATCCTCTTTTGCCAACAATTTCAATAATTCTTGCTGCAATATCCATTCCTATATTTCCATATCTAAATTCAAGCCCTGGATTAGAAATAATTTCTTTTTTCATAGCATAATCAGTCACTGCTTCTTCAAGTGACTTGTATTGATTTTTGCTAAATAATCTTTTAATAGCAGATGCATCCGATTCTAAGCCTGTCATGTCAGACAAGCAATCTCTAATGGTAATATAGCCTTTAGAATATTTTGAAAATAGGGGGATGTATTTACTCACTTTATCATCTAAAGAAAGTTTACCCTGGTCTACTAAGTTTAAAACCAATGCGGTAGTTAACCATTTGCTGCAACTAGCAATAGGGGCTTGAGTTTTTGCTGTAAACTCGCCCAATGTTTTTTGATAAATAATTTTTCCGTCTTTATAAATCATAGCAATGGCATTATTGCCAAGCTCTTTTTTTGCAGAAGTCAATTTTTGATCGAGTTCGCTAAAATTATATTGTGCAATCGCCGACTGAAAGAATAGCAGTAAAACCAATACTGCACTGACTTTAACGCAGTTTATTTTGTTTTTTTCAGACATATTTTCCGATTTTTAAATCCCTTAATAGCTTATGATAGATTAGAATGATATTTGCATCTAATTTACTACTTCCTTTCGAAACTAAATTGGAAGATTCATACAGGTTTGTTAAATCAGTTCTTTATTAAAACAGGAGGATTTATTATGAATTTAAGTAATTACACCATCAAAGCACAAGAAACCATTCAGGCTGCTCAACAGTTAGCTTTTAGTAATGGTAATCCAAACATAGAAACCAATCACTTATTAAAGGTGCTACTATCTGATGTAGATAGTCCGGTTGCATTTTTATTAAAACGCAACAACGTAAACATCAGTTTTGTAGAATCAAAAATGGATGAAGCCATTGCCAAACTCCCAAAAATTGGTTCGGGCGAACCCGCACAAAACATTGGCAGGGATTTAAACAATGCTATGTTAAAAGCAAACAATGTTTTAAAGGAGTTTAATGACGAATTCATTAGCACCGAGCATTTGTTATTGGGTTTACTACAATCTAACGACGATGTGTCTAAAACATTAAAAGCAGCGGGGGTTACAGAGAAGGGCTTGGTAACTGCCATTAAAGATTTGCGTAAAGGCGATTCTATAAAATCGCAGACCCAAGAAACACAATTAAATAACCTGAACAAATTTGCTAAGAACCTCAATGATATGGCACGTCAAGGGAAATTAGACCCTGTCATTGGTCGCGATGAAGAGATTCGCAGAACCTTACATATACTTACGCGCCGTAGCAAAAACAATCCAATTTTAGTGGGAGAGCCAGGCGTAGGTAAAACAGCCATTGTAGAAGGTTTGGCCATGCGTATTATTAATGGTGATGTTCCAGAAAATTTAAAATCGAAAATAATTTTTGCTTTAGACATGGGCCAGTTAATTGCTGGTGCCAAATACAAAGGAGAATTTGAAGAAAGATTAAAAGGGGTAGTAAAAGAAGTAGCCAATAGCGAAGGAGAAATTATTTTATTTATTGATGAAATACATACCCTGATTGGCGCTGGCGGTGGTGAAGGGGCAATGGATGCTGCTAATATTTTAAAGCCTGCACTGGCTCGAGGAGAACTACGCGCTATTGGTGCAACTACACTTAACGAGTATCAAAAATATTTTGAAAAAGATAAGGCACTCGAACGTCGTTTTCAAAAAGTAATGATTAATGAACCTAGTTTAGAAGATGCTATTTCTATATTACGCGGTTTAAAAGATCGTTACGAAACGCACCACCATGTACGTATTAAAGACGAAGCAATTATTGCTGCAGTAGAATTATCTAGCAGGTATATTACCGATCGTTTTTTACCAGATAAAGCCATTGATTTAATTGATGAAAGTGCTGCTAAGCTTCGATTAGAGATGAATTCAATGCCAGAAGAATTAGACAAATTAGAGCGTCAAATTCGACAACTTGAAATTGAACGCGAAGCCATTAAAAGAGAAAAAGACGAGGCGGTATTAAAAGAATTAAATATTGAAATAAGTAATTTAAGTGTTGATCGAGACACCTTAAAAGCAAAATGGAATGAAGAGAAAGAGATTGTAGAAAAAATACAAAATACCAAAGCTAGTATTGAAACTTTAAAATTAGAAGCAGATCAAGCAGAGAGAAATGGAGACTATGGCAAAGTAGCTGAAATAAGGTATGGTAAAATTAAAGACCAAGAATTAGTAATGGCAGAAGCAACCCTGCAACTAACTACTTTAAGTACGCATAGTAAGCGTTTAATGAAAGAAGAAGTAGATGCAGAAGATATTGCAGAAAACATTGCAAAAGCTACTGGCATTCCTGTAGCAAAAATGATGCAAAGTGATCGCGAAAAATTATTGCATTTAGAAGAAGAGTTGCACCAACGTGTAATAGGACAAGAAGAAGCAATAGCAGCAGTTTCGGATGCTATTAGGCGTAGTAGGGCAGGATTACAAGATCCTAAAAAACCCATTGGCTCCTTTATATTTTTGGGTACTACTGGGGTTGGTAAAACAGAGTTAGCAAAAGCCTTGGCAGAATACTTGTTCGACGACGAAAGCATGATGACCCGTATAGACATGAGCGAGTACCAAGAAAAACATACCGTTTCTCGTTTGGTAGGTGCGCCTCCAGGCTATGTTGGTTACGACGAAGGCGGACAATTAACAGAAGCGGTTCGTCGCAAGCCTTATAGCGTGGTACTTTTAGACGAAATTGAAAAAGCCCATCCAGATGTTTGGAATATTTTATTGCAAGTGTTAGATGATGGACGCTTAACCGATAATAAGGGAAGGGTGGTTAATTTTAAAAACACCATCATTATTATGACAAGTAATATAGGAAGCCATATTATTCAAGATGCATTTGAATTGATAGATGAAAGCAATGTTGAAAGCGTAATTGAAAAAACCAAAGTAGAAGTAATGAATTTGTTGCGTGCAACAGTAAGGCCTGAGTTTTTAAATAGGGTGGATGAAATTATCATGTTCCAACCTTTATTGAAAACGCAAATTATGGGGATTGTAAAAATTCAATTAGAAGGACTTCGTAGAATGGTTGCTGATAATGGTATACAGTTAACCTATAGCGATTACTTATTGGAGTTTTTAGCAGACCAAGGCTTTGATCCGCAGTTTGGTGCAAGACCTTTAAAACGACTCATTCAAAAATTGCTAGTTAATTCATTGAGTAAAAAAATACTTGCTGGAGAAATTAATAAAAATTCAATAGTATTGGTTGACGTATTTGATGGGGTAGTGGTGTTTAGAAATGAAGAAATAATTAAGTAGTACTTAATTAGCTATCATATAAAAATGGCTGTTTCAAACGAATGAAACAGCCATTTTTATTAGTATTCCAATTCAATTAAAGTTCAGAATAATTAGTAGCGTGCATTAAAATAATATCTGATTTTGACACAGTATTTAAGTACTCAGGCATGGCAGATAATTTCTTCCATGCAGGATCTACTTTAAATACACCCCAATGTGCATCGCGATCTGCTTGACTATTAAAACTAGTCATGTACATTAAATTAGGCATTCTGCTTCCTGCTATTACAGTACCATAGAAAACAGCATTAAAATTCAATCTAATGAACAAGGCAACTTCGCCGCCATCATTAAACATAGACACTTTTTTACGATACATTTTTTCTGTAGGACCTTCGTAACTGCGTAGTTCATAAATTTTTTCAGCAGCGGTTCCTGTTAAATTCGGTGCTTTAAAATCAAGCATTTTGTCGAATGCTTTTAAAACGATGGCTTCTTTACGAACGAAATTCGTTTTATCGAAACTAGCATTAAGATAGTCTGCGCCATCCGTTAAAAACTGTTCATCTTTCCAAATAGCTACATCAATTTTTTCTACTTGTGTTATGCTCTTTAATGGAATAAACACATACAATCTTTTATCTGCAGCAGTATCGTTTGCTAGTGGTTTAAATACGCCCACTTTTGAAACGCCGGCTCTGTGTAATGCAGGAATATAAGCAGCTTGTAAATAAGCATCTACATTTTTAATTTGTGCATCATTTTTAAGATGGTAAACAGTGATCTGATAATAGGCTGGTTTAGGTTTTGAACTAAACGCAAAACAAGTTGAAAGCAAACAAATACTTGTTAAAAGGATTCCTAGTTTTTTCATGTAAATTTTTTTACTAAGATACACTGTTTCATATTTAGTTGCAAAGCTTTATTTATAGACTAAAAATCGTTAAATTATTTTAACAGAAAAAAGCAATATCCTTTAACAATCTATT
>JBAXPJ010000070.1:0-12561 GCA_037132335.1 Sediminibacterium sp.
AAATGCCACGACGATACAATAACTGACCTGTATCTTGGATATAGTTTTTTAAAATACCTCTACCTGAAGTAGCCATTTCCCATAAGCCTGAAGGCTGGTAAGGTTTTACACTAGGACCACCAATACTTTTATTCAACAAGCCACTACTAGACAATAACATGTCTCTCACAATCTCAGCTGAATAACGAACACGTGGTGCATACGACCAATATAAATTTAACGGATCTGCATTTAATTTTTCTTTACTAATTACACTCGACTGTCTGTATGTGGCAGACAATACCAATTGCCTTACTAATCTTTTAATATCCCAACCATTATCTCTAAAATCAACGGCTAGCCAATCAAGTAAAGCAGGATGCGTTGGCAAATCTCCCTGCATACCAAAATCTGCGGCTGTTTTTATAAATCCTCTTCCAAAAAATTCTTGCCAAATTCTATTCACAAAAACCCTTGCTGTTAATGGATTTTTTTTATCGAAAGTCCATTGTGCTAAGCCTAACCTATTTTTGGGTAAGGATTTATCTATGGGTAAAATAGCCGCAGGAGTAGAAGGCTCCACTTCAGTTGTTGGCATATCATAATTACCACGAGATAAAATAAATGTTTTGCGTGCGGTATCACGGTCTCCCATAATAGACACTTCTAATTTATTCGTGTCTAATCTATTTATGAATTTTAAAGTGGTCTGAACATCTTCATTGGTAATTTGCATACGCGGATTCTTTGCATATGTTTCGGGGCCACCAACAGTAGATTCTAATCCAACTTCTTTTACATTATTAAAGTATGCATACAATTGATAATAATCTTTTTGTAAGATAGGGTCGTATTTATGATCGTGACATTTAGCGCACTCCATTGTCATTGCTAAAATAGATCGGCTATATGTATTGGTTCTATCTGCAACATATTGTACACGATATTCTTCGTCAATTACGCCACCTTCTTCTGTGATTTTATGGTTCCGATTAAACCCTGTTGCCAACAATTGTTCTTTAGTTGGATTGGGTAATAAATCTCCCGCCAATTGCCAAGTAATAAAAGTATCATAACGCATATTTTTATTCAAGGCATAAATAACCCAATCACGCCAAGGCCATTGAGAACGATAACTATCATCTTGAAATCCGTGTGAATCTGAAAAACGCGCAATATCCATCCAACTGATGGCCATACGCTCGCCGTATTGTGGCAGAGCCATTAATCGATCTACTAGTTTTTCGTATGCTTTAGGGTCTGTATCATTTACAAACAATTGCATTTCTTGTGGTGTAGGTAAAATCCCTACAAGGTCCATGTATACACGCTTTGCTAGTCTTTCTTTACTAGCTTGCTCATTAGGTTCTAGCCCTTTTTCTTCCATTTTTTTCAAAATGAAAAAATCAATTTCATTAATAGGCCATTGCTTATTTTTTACTTCAGGTATTGCTTGTTTTTTAGGTACAACAAAAGCCCAGTGTGGTTCATACACTGCTCCTTGTTCTATCCATTTTTTTATAATAGCAACTTCTCTTTCATTTAACCTCGGCAAATTTTTAGAGGCTAATGGCATCTGCAAACTAGTATCCTTGGTACTGATTCTGCGAAACAATTCAGACTGCTCTGGTTTACCAGGAACTAGTGCATGTTTTGTAGGATGTTCTTGCAATGCTTTATATGCTTCGGCAGCAATATCTAAACGCAAACCAGCTTCTCTTTTTCTCGCATCCGGACCATGACAATTAAAACACCTATCCGATAAAATTGGTCGAACATCGTAATTGTAACTAATTATTTCAGGAATCGCTTCGTTTAAGCTCGATTTATGACTACAAGACACGAGAAATATAAGCAAGATTGAAAGGCAAAGCTGCGCCATCAAATGCAATCGTGTGGGACTTTTCATCAACTGTATTTATAAAATAAATGATAAAATAAGCAAATCAATGCTTTTCTTGGGCAAACAAGAAACCTAAGATATTACATTTATTTTAGAACTAAATGCTTTTACCTATTTAGTTATTCAGTTGATTGTGTGTAAAGTGTTTAGCTGTTAAAGTGCTTATGCTACTTCACGTATATTAATTAAAAATATACCAAAGAAGTAGATTCTAACTTTATCGAGTTTTTATCATTGCACGAACCTGCTGTGTAGCCATATTTTGTAAGCGTGCATAATATACACCAGTAGGTAAAGATCCACTATCAAAAATTACGGTATAAGATCCTGCAGTAAACTCCTTATCAATTAAATTAGAAATCACCCTTCCCATGGTATCTATAATTTGAACAAGGGTATGACCTCCATCAGTTTTAAAAGTAATAAGCGTATTGGATGTAAATGGATTAGGATAATTGCTAATTAATTGTTCGCCCGACAAATTCACTGCTTTTTTACATCCAACAGAATTCACCAATGGTAACATTTGAAAATTCTTAAGCATGATTTGTTGTAAATCAAGTTCATTTACACACAACCAATTTGCCATAATGGTAGAATAAATACTTCTAAAATCGTATTGAAAAGGCAGGTTGTCATTTACAGTTGCATTTGTAGGAATCATTGGCGTATCACCTAACACACCTCCAATTACATTTTTTCCAAAAACAAATAAAGGTGCAGCTGATCCATGATCTGTACCGCCACTACCATTACTTTTTATACGACGTCCAAATTCAGAAAATGTCATCCCTACTACTCTATCTGCTGCTCCCTGAAAATTCAAATCATCCTGAAACGCTTTAATGGCATCACTTACGTTTTTCAACAAATTTGCATGTCCTCCAGTAACAGTATCAGTACTATTTACCTGGTTTGAATGTGTATCAAATCCCCCATAGTTAACCATATAAACCCTGGTTTGTAAACCGGCACTAATAAGCCTAGACACAATCTTTAATTGATCTGCTAATGAATTATTGGTAGGATAGGTAACTTGTGTAGTAACTTTTGTTGCTGCATCTTTTATGATGGCAGCATACTGTTGTGTTTGTTGTGAGATGGTTCTAATAAATGACAACTCTTTACCCGCGGGAGTATCAGGCGCCGTATCTTGCACACCATTAATCAAATTATAGAAATTAGTGGTATTGCTAATACTCATTCCCATACTAACTGCAGGGCCCTGTAAAGTCAAGGATGTAACTGAACCAATTTGAATAGCTAATGGATCTTTTTTTGTTGCATTAGGATAACCATTGGGGTAATTGGGATACTCATAATTTAAATATCGTCCTGCCCATCCACTATTTACAACTGCGGCACTATCACTTGCACTCATCCAAATATCTGTTGCTCTAAAATGAGAATAACTTGGTTGTGGATAGCCTACAGATTGTACCACTTTTAAAAAACCATTATCATACATATCATGCAATCCAGTCATAGCAGGATGCAACCCAACTTTTCCATTCAGTGTTAAGGTTTTTTCTTCTGGTATATAAATATTAGAACGAGCATTTACATAACTACTAAAATTCTCAATAGGTATTACCATATTTAATCCATCGTTACCGCCACTAAGTTGTATGATAACAAAAACATGGTCTGTTTCTGTTACAGGCAAATTCAATGATTGCATGATTGGGGACTCAGCACTAAAAGCTTTAAAAGAAAATCCACCTACCAAGGAAGGCAGTATAACGCCCGCAGGCATTGCATTACGTAAAAAAGTTCTTCTTTTCATTAAGTGGTATTTAAGCTAATTGATACTCAGATAAATCCATGAAATATTTTATCAAATCACGTAGTCTATTTTTAACAATTGTTGCATTAGATGTATTGGTGGGCGTTGTAACGAATAGATTCCAAGCATCTGTCCAATAAGAATCTGTACTTTGACCTCCTAATAAAATATCCGTTTTAATTTGCTTCTTCGATACTGCAGAAATATCAACGCGCAATAAAAATTTCACAACATCGTCAATTAATTTATTGGGATCTCCAGGGTTAGCAAAAGATTGAGCAAAAGCAACGCCATCAATTTGTATTTTTTTTGCACTTAAAGTGTAACCACTAACAATCATCGTATCTGTAAATTGATTACGCTTTGGTAGTGTATCGCTATTAATCCAAATTTCATAAAATTGTGGTGCTTGGTAATAGGCTTTCCATCCACTAACATCTGGTGGATCTCCCATATTTTGTTGCATATTATTTACCCAACTCACCAAATAATTATACATACCATAATTGGTTGCATAATCTGTTGCTGGCTGAAATGCAATTTCAAATTCTCTGCATAAGCCAACTACCAAATCAACAGGGCTTTTTATTTGCGCACCTTTGGTTAAGGTGTCAAAAAAATGTTCACTTTTTAAAAGTGCATTTAATACTGGTTTTATTTCGTAATTATTTATGCGAAAAATATCAGCTAATGGCTTTATAATATTGGCTTCTATGGTATCATCAATATCATAATACACAAACCAACGATAAATTCTTCTGCAGATATATTTTGCAACTTCTTGTGTTGCAAAAATCATATTCAGCATAGCGTCAATTTCTGTATCCCCTGCTGCAGCAGTAGTTTGCCCAGTAATAATTGTGTTATTATAAAAAGCAGAAAATTGTTTGTTTACTTTATTATGACGCGTAATATCAAAAGTAGATGTGTTTGTTGTAGTACTATATTTCCAACCCGTTAATACTTGAGCAGCTGCTTTTACATCTGCTTCGGTATACAAAGAATCCTTCCCTTTTCCACAGCAAAATAATTCTTGCAATTCTCTGCCATAATTTTCGTCTGGTGCAGTTGCGGTATTACTAGCGCCATTTAAATACACCAACATACCAGGATCTGTTGTAACGGCTTTAGTAAGTGTTTTAAAATTCCCCAAAGCACTACTTCGTAATAACGTGTGGTGATTATATACAAATTGCGAATTATTTATATCAGCAGTTTCTGTTGCAAAATGGTTGTGCCAAAACATGGTCATTTTTTCACGAATGCTTCTGTCTTGGTTTATCATTACACCCATCCACCATTTTTTAAAAGAGGCTCTTCTATAACTATAAATAGACCCATCATTATTTGAATCTAATACCCAAGTAGTTCCTAACGCGATATTGTTATCTGGGGTAACTACAGTTGTTGCAGGTGTATATTCTTTTAAAGGCGGATCAGGCAATGGCGCTGTAGGATTAAGTAATTCGTCTACAGATTGTATTAAGGTCTTTGTTTTGAAATAATCGATATCTACTTTACGTGCACCAAACATGGTTCTTTTAAGTAGGTGGGTTACTTCATTTTCGGTCCAAGGACCTGCATATATAGCTAATCCTGAAGTAGGAAGGGGTGGCGGCTCTTCAATTGCTGCATTCTTTATACCACTTGCTTTTGTAATAAAAGATCGTCTATCCATATTCAGGGGGTATTAGTTGATAGTTAATTCATTAGCAACTTACTAAAATAAATTTAGTATAAAAAAATTTAAGCACCAAAAATCCTAAAAATGACTAAAAATTGATACAGCCTAGGCTGTTTGTCAATTTAATACTACAAGAATTCTCAAGTGTTTACTACATATTAATTTCAAAGGATGCATGAGTTTTACAATAGCAGATATTATACAATAAAAAATCTGGCATCCACATCAAATTCAACTTATGTTACAAAAAGTATTAGTAGTAAATGATAACGAATTATTATTAATGGTTGCGTCGAAAGTAATCAGTTTAGCAAAATTTGCAAATCAAACGATAACAGCAACTGATGGAGAAAAAGCCTTAGAGATATTTAATGACTTAATTGATAACAATAATATAGCTGCTGCGCCAGCATTGATATTGCTTGACTTAAATATGCCTGGAATGAATGGATGGGATTTTTTAGAGATTTTTTCAAGTAATTATGCCATAAATTTTCCTAATACAAAAGTGGCCATCTTGTCTGGATCAGTTGAAATGAAGGATATGTTGTTGCTCGTAAAATATCCAATTATAATTGAATATATATCTAGCCCAATTAGTATTGAATTATTAGAAGTATTAGAACAGAAATACTACTCTTTACAAGAAACTTATAATTAAGCAGTATATGATTAAACTACATTGTTACCATTGCTTTAATAACACCCGTTTCTGGCAATATCCAACTTTCAAAATCTGCATTAACCTCATTAAATACAACCCTATGTGTAATGTATTTAGATGCGTCAATTTCTCCAGACAAAAAATGCTGAATGACTATTTCAAAATCTTTTCTAATGGCATTTCTGCTACTCATTAAACTAGCTTCCCGTTTGTGAAATTCTGGATGACTAAAACTAATATCTCCTTTCTGCAATCCAACTAATACATACCTTCCGCCATGAGCCAAGTATTTAAATGACTGGTTAATTGCAGCCAAATAGCCAGTTGCATCAATCACCACTGTTGGCATATCTCCATTGGTAATAGTTTGTAATTGTTCTAATGCATTTTCTATTCTAGGATTAATTACATATGGAATTTGTAAAGTGTTTTTACAAAAATTCAAACGCTCTGAATTAATATCCATAGCAATTACTTTTGCACCAGCCATTCTTGCCATTTCCATCGTTCCTAATCCAATAGGGCCAGCACCTACTACTAAAACAAATTCACCAGGTTTTACACTTGCTCTGTTCACCCCATGTGCACCTATTGCCAAAGGTTCCACTAATGCCATAGCATCTAATGACAATCCATGCGTATGCACTAATGAATAGGAAGGTACTGAAACAATTTCTTGCATAGCACCATCAATATGAACACCAAATACTTGAATTTGTGTGCAACAATTTGGAGTATTATTTCTACAAGCAATACAAGTGCCACAATTAAAGTAAGGAATAATGGTAACCAATTCTCCTACCGAAAAACCTTCGGCATCTGTTTGAATAATTTCTGCTGCCAATTCATGACCCAATATTCTTGGATAACTAAAAAAAGGTTGCGTTCCTTCAAAGGCATGTAAGTCTGTTCCGCAAATACCTATTCTTTTAATGCGCAATAATGTTTGCCCTGGTTCTGCAATGGGTGTGTCAATTTCTTTGTATTCAAATTGCCCAGGCTCTGAGCATACAAGTGCTTTCATGGTATTTGTTTATGCGTTAGCCAAAGCCCTGTCTAGGTGAACATATCCTCCATCTACATGAATGATTTGTCCGGTGGTATGACTCGACGCATCAGATAATAAAAAAGCAACTGCATTAGCAATTTCTTCGGCGGTAGTCATTCTATTTTCTAATGGAATTTTACTGCAAATCTCAGATAGTTTTACTTCTGGCTCAGCCAATGTTTTAATCCATCTTTCGTAAGCAGGTGTCCAACATTCTGCCACCACAATTGCATTTACACGAATGCCATATTTTAATAATTCTACCGCCCATTCGCGTGTTAATGCATTCCTGCCACCGTTAGCAGCAGCATAAGCAGAAGTATTGCCCTGACCGGTTTCTGCGGTTTTAGAAGTAATATTTAAAATAGCTCCTTTACTTGCTTTCAAAGCGGGTAACGCATGGTGTGCCATCATATAATAATGCACTAAATTATTGTGTAAGCTTTTCATGAAGCGTTCGTAATCTCCGGTTTCTAAACCCACGCCATCATTGTATCCTGCATTGTTTACTAATCCATCTATTCTTTGGTATTTTGCTATAATTGCAGCCACTGCATTACCTGCTGCAATAGGATCAGACAATTCCGTTAGCACTTGCCATGCTTGGCCGCCTGCTGCTATAATTTCATTCACTGTTATTAAATTATCTGCCTCACTATGGCCAACAATTACAGGGATAGCGCCTTCTTTTGCTAATACCTGTGCAATGCCTTTTCCAATTCCTTTTGCGCCACCTGTTACTATGATTATTTTATTGGTAAGATGTAAATCCATTTTTTTAAAATTTATAAATGATAAAATTTTATTGCATTTTTTCCAAAAACCAATTCTTGCTCTGCTGCTGAAAATTGACTAAAATAATTGGTTACAACTGCAGCCATTTTTTCATAAGAAGCAGTAACCAAACATACTGGCCAATCAGACCCAAACATAATACGATCTATACCAAATGATGCCACTACTGCATCTAAATAAGGTGTAAAATCTGCTTCCTTCCAATTTAACCAATCTGCTTCTGTAACCATGCCACTTATTTTACAAAATACATTTGAATATTGCGCCAATGCATGCATACCAATTTTCCAATCTGCTATATTACCATCTTTAATAAATGGTTTGGCCAAATGATCAATTACAAAAGGCTGGTTGGGAAATTGTTTTACCAGTTCCAATGCAGCAGACAAATGTTTGGGATAAATTAAAATATCATAGGTAAATCCATAATTGGCTAATTGACCAATGCCGCTAATAAATTCAGGGCTTAACATAAAACTTGGATCTTCTCCTTGTAATATATGTCTAAAGCCTTTTACAATTGGATATTGTTGGTAATACGCTAGTCTTTCAACCAAATTGGGCGCTTTTAAATCAACCCAACCTACTACGCCTTTTATAAATGGATTATTACTTGCTTGTTCAATTAAAAAATCAGTTTCTTGTTCTGTTTGGTCGGCTTGAACTGCCACGCATCCATCAATTTGATTGGCTAATAAAATGGGCGCTAATTGTGTTGGAAGAAAATCTTTTCTAATAACGCGCATTGAATCATCAATCCAAGCATGCTTGACTGCATTGTATTGCCAAAAATGTTGGTGTGCATCTATTTTCATGGTTATGCTTCTGGTTGGTAAGCAATAATATTTTGTTGAGAAACACCCAATCCATCAATGCCTAATTCAATTACATCGCCCGGTTTTAAATATACCGGTGGATTCATTCCAAGACCTACTCCTGCTGGTGTTCCTGTAGAAATAATATCACCCGGTAATAAAGTCATAAAACAGCTGATATACGAAATCAATTGTGGAATATTAAAAATCAAATCATCGGTATTACTGTCTTGAACAATTTTTCCATTTAAGGATAACCACAAACGCAATGCATGCGGGTTGGCAATTTCATCTTTGGTAACCATCCATGGGCCAATAGGCGCAAACGTATCACAGCCTTTCCCTTTATCCCAAGTACCGCCTCTTTCTAATTGAAATGCACGCTCACTCACATCATTATGCAAACAATATCCTGCAACATAATCCATGGCATTTTCTTCCGTAACATAACTTGCTTTTTTTGAAATCACAACTGCTAATTCTACTTCCCAATCTGTTTTTATAGAATCACGTGGAATCATAATCGCATCATTAGGGCCCACTACTGCTGTAGTTGATTTCATAAATAAAATTGGCTCTGTTGGAATTGCCGCATTGGTTTCCTTAGCATGCTTTGCATAATTTAACCCTACACAAAGAACTTTAGAAGGCCTTGCTACAGGGCAACCTAATCTTGTTGGTGCAGGAACAATAGGCAATGTATTTGCTTGGTTCGATAACATCCATTCTAATTGTGCAATGCCACCACTTGCAAAAAACAATTCATCATACTCTTTAACAAAAGCAGATACATCATAATTTATTCCATCAATATGCACCCCTGGTTTTTCAGCACCCAATTCACCAAACCGAATTAATTTCATATAGTTATTTTAATTTAATTGAATAATTGTGTCGATATCGTTTAATTTAATTCCGTTTAAATAAATAAACGATTTATTAATTAATTATTTAAATGAATAAATCCGCCGTCAATTGGATAGTCATTACCTGTTATAAAACTAGATTCATCGCTACACAAATACAAGGCCAATGCTGCAATATCATCTACCGATCCCATTCTACCAATAGGCTGAGATTTAGATAATTTTTCAAACATCTCAGCTTCTTTTCCAGGATAGTTTTTAGCAATAAACCCATCAACAAAAGGGGTATGTACCCTTGCTGGTGAAATTGAGTTACAACGAATGTTTTGGTGCAGATAATCCCTTGCTACACTCATAGTCATGGCAACAATGGCTCCTTTACTCATACTGTATGCAAAACGATCTGGTATACCTATTAATGCGGCAATAGATGCAAGATTTAATATAACACCTTTGCCATTTGACTTAATAGCTGGAATGGCAGCAAACATTGCATTGTAAGCTCCTTGAACATTTACCCTAAATACTTTATCAAAATCGGCACTGCTCGTTGTTTCTATGGTGCCAACATGTGCAATACCTGCATTGTTTACCAAAATATCTAGCTTCCCAATTTTTTCAAATATATTAACCATCACATTTTGATCGCTAACATCAGCAGCATGCGCATGAGCAATACCACCCATTGCATTAATTTCTGCAACAACTAATTCTGCTGCTACCAAATTAAAATCTATGATATGAACACTTGCGCCTTGTTTAGCAAAGAGCATAGCAATGGCTCTACCAATTCCACTTGCGGCACCAGTAATGGCAGCTGTTTTATTTGTTAAATTAAACATCGTTATCATTTATTTTAATGAAAATATTTTTGACATAATCATCCATTTTTCACCTGGCTTTGCAAATGGAAAAGGTTTTTGAAACTTCCATAATAAGGTTTCCCATTCTTGTACTTTAGGATTACTGGCATCTGCTTGAGATTTTGCCTCAAAACTAAACTGTTCATTTACTTCCATAATCATAAACAAACGATTACTTATCCTATAAATTTCCATTTGTTCAATACCAGCACTTCTAATAGTTTCTAAGATTTCTGGCCAAACTTTTTTATGCCATTCTTCGTATTGAGCAATTAGATCGGCATCGTCATATAAATCGAGCGCTAAACAATATTTCTGAAACATATTTAATCAATTTTTTATTTAACAGGAACTACTTTGTGACCCTTCCATCCAAAATAAAATATAAAGGCAAAACAAACCAATGGAACAATATATCCTAATTGAATATTTTGTGTACGATCACTTATATAACCTAGTATTGGTGGCATTAATGCACCACCAACTATCGACATAATAATTAAACTACTACCCATTTCTGTATCAGCTTCTAATTGATTTATGCCCAATGAAAAAATAGTTGGAAACATAATAGACATAAAAAATGCAATCCCAATAACACAATAAACAGTAGGCATTCCCTTTAGCAAAATGGCTCCTAAACAAAGAAATACACACATAGCAGCGTAGAATGCCAATAATTTAGGTGGAGCAATATATCGCATGAAAAATGTTCCTGCAAAACGGCCAATCATAAATGCCATTCCACAACCCCAGCCTAAATAATCTGCAGCTTTAACTCCATCTATTCCGGCTGCCTTAATAGCAAATAAAATAAAAAAACTAAATACACAAACTTGCGCACCAACATAAAAGAATTGTGCTACCACTGCCCAACGTAAATGGGCATGACGCAGTGTATGCAAGATACTCTTACCCTTTGTTGCTTCTTCCTTAATTTCTGGCAACTTAACAAACGCAAATATGATAGCAATTAATACAATAATACTTCCTAAAATAAAGTAAGGCGTTTTTACAGAGGCCGCTTCTGAAGCTAGTGCAATTTGCTTTGCCGAATCAGTCATTTTACTTAATACTTCGTCACTAGCACCTTGGGTTAAAATAATTCTAGCACCAATAATAGGCGCAAGCGTTGCAGCCAATCCATTAAATGATTGGGCAAAATTTAAGCGTTGTGTAGCAGATGCAGGATCGCCTAACAAAGAAGCATAAGGATTTGCAGCCGTTTCTAAAATGGTTAATCCACAAGCAATAACAAATAATGCAGTTAAAAAGAAAGTATATTGTTGTGTATTAGCTGCTGGAATAAATAAGAAAGAACCAATGGCAAATAAAACTAAGCCTGTTATAATACCAGCTTTATAGCCATAAGTTTTAATAACATATCCTGCTGGTAATGCCATTACAAAGTAGGCAATAAATACAGCAGAATCAATCAAAGATGATTGCAACGTACTTAAACTAAAGGACTTTTTTAAATGTGGAATTAAAATAGGATCTAGGTTATGTACAAACCCCCACATAAAAAATAAAGAGGTAATCATAATAAAAGCAAAACGAGTGGAAGCAGTTTTATTTGGCATTGCAAAAGATTGGTGTTAAAAATTGTTTCTAATTAAACCCTTGTAAAGAAAACTGATATTCCATATAATAAAGTAAAAATTTTATTAGGTGGAATGAAATGGCGTATTTTCGTTAAGCAATTATTGACAAATGATACAAGTTATTAACCGTGCTTTAGATATTTTGGAATATGTGTCGAATGAAACGCAGAAACCCAAATTAATGGGGCATATTGCACGCGACCTTCAACTTAACCCAGCTACTTGTGCCAATATCATCAAAACACTAGTAAATAGAGGCTATTTAGAAAAATCAGATATTCAAAAAGGATATATTTTAGGAAAAAATAGCCGACAATTGTTAGGCAATAACCAAACTTTTGCTAGTTTAATTTCCGCAGCAGAACCAGAAATGGATAGTATTACTAACTTAATTAATGAGAAATGTTTGATAGCCATTTTAAAGGCCGATAAAAGAGTGGTTATTTATAAAAATAACTGCGCACAAATGGTGCAAGCAAATACACCAGACGAAAAAAAAGCATACGACTCTTCTACAGGAAGACTATTGGTAGCAATGCTTTCAGAAGAATCAC
>JBAXPJ010000071.1:0-12542 GCA_037132335.1 Sediminibacterium sp.
TACTACCAAAAAGGCAATCTTGTAAAAGGTTGCCTTTTTGTATTTTGGCTGAAACCCTTGATTGTTAGCATAACAGCATTTTATTTTGAATTTAAAAGATTTTATATTTTCATATCTTATTATTGATTGACTTAATAATTATAAATATTATTCTACTCTTTTTAATGATTACCTAGTATACAGAAAATTATGAAAAATTCATTTTTGACATTACTATTAGCACTCTTTTTGACCAATGTATTTGGACAAAAAGCTGAATTTAAGCTTGCATTTAATTCAGGTTTATTTTCATTTTATGGTCAATCCGCTGAAAAATATTCTCAAATTAATTTAAGTAACCAATCAAATGCTGGTTATACAAATAATCCGTATGGTTCAATGCTTGGAATTTGTTATGGCTTATCGGGTAATTTTAAAAAAATAACAAAGAACAATTTAAATTTTGGGCTTGATTTAGGATTTGAAACATTAAGAAGTAAAGTGAATATTACTGCAATTAATGGAAATACAGGAAATTCAATTTTTTACTATACTGCCAGTGGTCAAACATTTCTTAACTATGATTTCATAAATCTTTTTCCGTACATAGGACACCGTTATAAAATAAGAAAATTGTCTTTAGACGTAGTTGGGGGTTTTGATATAGCTTATTGTATAAAAGTAACAGAGAAGGGTGACGCAATAGCAACAAATGGAATTAAATATACTACATCTGTCAACAGAAAAACATTAAGTACAGACATAAGACCACGCATACAGTTAGCAGTAGATTATTATAAAGCAGGTATATTCTTAGGTTATTCTTATGGTTTAGCAAACTATAAAACTGGCTACACTGGTGGGAAGAATGAATGCTATTCTAGGCTTATTAGATTTGGGTTGACATACAGAATTAAATGATTTATCACCCTTCTATATTTCAAAACGAGCGTAATGATACCACAAATTGGAACTAAAACAGATAGAAGTATAAGTAGTTCTATTTGGTTTGTTAATTAAATTATTGGAGTACAGCGTTTTAATAAAAGTCACAGATAGGAATACTAAAATAAAATTTAGAACCAAAACTGTATAGAATTGAGGCAAGGTATGCGATTGTATTTTTAATGTTTACTTTTTTGCATGAGTCAAATTAGTATAAAATATTAGAAATTCATCATAGTGTAAAGTCATATATTTATATCAATTATATTTTATAAATATTGTAAATTTAATCATTGATAATCAGTTAAATATAAGGTAAATGGTATTCTGTCTTCCCAACCAAGATTGGTACAATTTTATCGAGAAATTTTTACCATAATGCCTAATAGTGATGAGAATAATTTACTTATATCTAAAATCAGCGTAGACTTTCTAAAAAATGCACATTATTTTTATTGCAATCAAAATAGTGTTACAGCGTTATTGATTAAATTATTTTTAATAACGTATTTTTTTAATTTTTTCCTTTCTTCAACAGTTTCTCCCGGATTAGAATACCATTTGCTTTTTACGTGTTCATTTTTAAATATTTTTTTTGCTTGTTCAATAATATCAAGATGTTTTTCGGCAATATTAGTTTTTGAATAGGCATCTAAATAATTATCATAAAGCTTACAAGCAGAATCTGGATGCGCTCTTTCAACTCTCCAATGATCTATTATGGCAACTTGGTAATCTGTATACTCCCAATATAGAAACTTATGTTTTGTTTGTCTATCGATATCTCCTGTTAATTCCTGCAAAAAAGATATTCCATCAGTTTTTATTTTTTTTGTATTTCCTGCAATGTTGGCAAATGTGGCTAAGAAATCATACGAAGCAATTTGTAAATCTGATTTACTACCCGGTTTTATTTTATTATTCCATTTAATAAAAGTAGGAACCCGAACACCGCCTTCGTATAAACTAAATTTTCCACCGAAATATGGCCCTTTATTTTTGAAAAACTCATCGTCATCCCATCTTTTTCTTCCAAAATATCCCCAAGCACTATATCCGTTATCTCCAGCAAAAACAATGATTGTATTTTCTTCAATATTTAATTTTTTCAATAAATCAATCATTCTTCCAACATTATTATCTAAACGTGTTATCATTGAAGCATACTCTTTGTGTTTTAGTGATGGGTAGTCTTTTCTATCTTTAAATTCACCTAAATTATCGGTTACAATAGGGCCATGAGGCAATTGCGTTGCATAATAAAGGAAAAAAGGTTTCGATTTATTTGTTTGAATAAAATTCAATGCTTTCTCAATAAATAAATTTTCGGAATTCACAGCTTTTTTTGGGTTAGCAATTCCTTCTGCAACATAGTTTCCATCGGCATCATAACGGTTTTTAAATTCAGCTAGTTTATTAATCGGTCTAGAATTATATTCATACATTTTTTTTATATCATAGCCTTTGTTTTCTGGGATATCAAACTTTTTGCTGTTTTCATAAAGGTAAGTGGGGTAGTATGTATGCGCTTGTAACTGACTATAAAAACCAAATGAATAATCAAAGCCTTGTTTATTTGGCTCACCCTCACTTCCTGGTAATCCAACGCCCCATTTTCCAATAAAGCCAGTAACATAATTTGATGCTTTCAGCATTTTAGCAATCGTATAGTCAGATTTTTTTAAGTACTCTTCGCCTCTAACACTTTCATTTGCTCGAATAGTAGCATGCCCCATATGTTTGCCAGTAAGTAATCCACATCGTGATGGTGCGCATTCTCCTTGAGCAGAATATGACCTGGTAAAAACAATGCCTTCATTTGCAATACGATCGATATTGGGTGTCTTAAATTTATCCTGTCCAAAAAATGAAATATCATTATAGCTTATATCGTCAGCAAGAATCAAAATTATATTAGGTTTAGTGTTATCATTTTTTTGAGCGGCACAAAAAAATACTATGATGTATAATGAAATGGTAATAAGTATTTTTTTCATCTAGATACAATTTTTTAAAAATCAATTTTCATTTCTTTGTTTTTCTATCGCATGCTCTAAGCTTTCGCTAAATGCAGTAATAATATATACACAGTATTGCAATTTATCCCAACTAACTATGCAATAGAATTGGGGGCGTTTTTGTTCAAGTTAAGCATGTGGATATATAGTTTCTTTGAGTTAGTGGTAGATTACTAATTGGCCGTCTTAGCAATATTCATTTTTCCTTATACACAACTATTATATCCCAATTCCTAAACAATAGACATTCTTACACACATATAAATGGCTTTTTAGGCCACTCTTATTTACAATTTACTTTTTTTTAATTTATAAATAAAACATATATTCAGTACTTAAAAATATACTTTAAGTTGTTTTAAATCAGTAAATCAGTAGAAAAAAATAAATTCAATGGTCAATAGTTGAAATTCAATTTGACTTTTAAAATGGTTATAGAACGATATAAAGAAAAAGAGTTGCTTAAGCTAATTGCCATAGGAGATGAAAAATCTTTTAATGAGCTATTTGCGCTTTACCGTAATCAATTATACGATTATCTATTAAAAGTTACTAAGTCTCAAATTATTTCTGAAGAAGTAACGTTGGATATTTTTATAAAAATATGGAATGGTAGAGACTTTTTATATAAAATTGACAATTTAGATGCTTTCCTTTTTAGGGTTGCTCATAATAAGGCTATTGATTATCTAAGAATGGCAAAACGTAGTAGGCTTCAACAAATGGAAATTTGGACAGACCTTCAAAATTTAGCATCTCAAGACAGTTCTGATGAAAGAATAATAAAGTTAGAAACTGAATTAGAATTGCAGAAGTCAATAAATAAACTTTCACCAAAAAGACAAGAAGTTTTTCGTTTGAGTAGGGAAGAAAATTTAACCTACGACCAAATAGCAGAAAAAATGAAAATTTCTAGAAATACTGTTCGAAATCATATATCCGCTGCGCTAAACTTTATTAGAGGCAATATAAGTATTGGAACATATATTGCTTCAATACTTATCATTACAATTATCTAGGTTTATTTTTCGATTGATTAGTACTACTCCGCTAAAATAACGTCTTATTGTCATGCAACGCTTGCCATTACTATTTGATAAATACATAAATAACCAAATTTCTGCCGATGAATGCAAGGAATTCTGGCAATTACTACAAGAAAATGGCCTTGCAGATAATTTAAGTACTGAATTACAAAATCTATGGCTAGAACACCCGAAATATAGCCAATCTAATGCCATTTGGGAGCTTAAATTTGATGCACTAATTGCCTCACAGCAGCCTTCAATCAGGAAAACGTCTATCATTAAATATGCTGTTGCAGCATTATTTGTTTTTTTAATTGGGTCAATTTGTTTTTTAAATTTTGAATCAAAAAGCCCCAAAAATAAAAGCAATAAACAGTTAGTTAATGATGTAAAGCCAGGACACAATGGTGCTATATTAACTCTATCAAACGGCAAAAAGGTTATTCTTGACAGTGCAGTAGATGGCGAAACTTTAAGCGATGCCAATTTAGGAATCATAAAGAAAGATGGTGAAATTATCTATACTGGTAAGACTGATGAACTAGTGTATAATACTGTTACAACAGATAAAGGGCGTCAATGGCGGCTAACATTACCAGATGGTTCAAAAGTTTGGTTAAATGCGCAATCATCAATTCATTATCCTTTAAACTTTACTGATAAAGAACGAGTAGTTGAAATTGCAGGCGAGGTTTTTTTTGAAGTTGTTCATAATTCAAAAAAGCCATTTAAGGTTAAGGTTGGTAATAAAGTGATAGCGGATATTGGCACTAGCTTTAATATAAATGCATACGCTGATGAATCTGATATGAAAACAACACTTATTGAAGGATCTTTAAGCATTAGTAATACTCGAACAAATATTCCCCCAACCATCTTAGAACCCGGACAACAGGCAGTAGTTAATTCAACAGGATTTATAAGGGTAAATCAACACCAAGATTTAGACGAAGTAATGGCCTGGAAAAATGGCATGTTTAATTTCAATGAAACGAATATAGAAAATATCATGCGCCAGATTGGACGTTGGTATGATTTAGATATTGAATATTCTGGCAAAATAACTACTGAAACATTTTCAGGAATGGTAAGTAGAAATAAAAGTCTAATTCAAGTATTAAAAGTATTAGAACAGGCAAGTATTAAATTTAAAATTGAAGGAAAAAAAATAATTGTGATCAATTAAATTTTATGTAATAGTCTAAAAAACCGCCTCGGGTGCAACCGAAGCGGAAATGAATTGGGCTATCTATTATAAACAAACCGTCTATGGACTATTTATCTTTTAACCCAAAATTCAAAGTTATGAATTTAAATCCTCTTTTTTGCTGCACTGATAAGCAGAAAGGCATTTCTAAAATGTTAAAAATCATGAAACTCTCAACATTCATTCTACTAGTTTCCTGTTTGCAAGTTGCTGCTAGTGTGAATAGTCAAACTGTTTCAATTTCACAAAAAAATACTTCTTTACAGAAAATTTTCAAAGAAATGAATCGGCAAACTGGCTATCAATTTTTTTATAAAGATAACTTGTTAAACCAGGCCGGTAAAGTAGACCTTATTGTCAGTAATGTTCCTATTGAAGAAGCATTGAACATATGCTTTAAAAATCTTCCAATCACTTATGGAATTGTAGATAATATTATTGTGGTAAAAGCTAAGGAAAAAAAGGTTGAAACTATTATAACACCCATTGAAGTTACACCTCTTATATCTGCGCCAAGTATAGTAAAAGGATTTGTTACGGATGCAGATGGTAAGGGTTTGCAAAGTGTAAGTGTATTAATTAATGGAACCAAACAAGGAGTAACTACAGATATTAATGGACAGTTTGTAATCAATGCAAAAGTTGGAGACCAATTAGTGTTTAGTTATGTTGGATATATTAATCAAACTGTTACAATTCAAAAAGAAGGAGCTATCATTAATATTAAATTGGCAGCGTCTAAAACCGACTTGAATGATGTTGTTGTTGTTGGATATGGTGTACAAAAAAAAGTGAGTATGACAAGTGCGGTTAGTCAGATAAAATCAGAAGAGATTACCCGTAGACCCGTATCGAACTTGCAACAAGCATTACAAGGTCAAGCGCCAGGATTAACTGTATTAGATAGAGGTGGGGAGCCTGGTCGTACAACAGCAACTATGCGAATAAGAGGCATAACTACTTTTAGTGGAAATAGTTCGGCGAATAGTTCTCCATTAATTATTATTGATGGAGTAGAGCAAACATTTTTTAATCTTAATCCAGAAGATGTAGAAACAGTTTCTGTTTTAAAAGATGCATCATCTACTGCAATTTATGGTTCAAGAGCTGCTAATGGCGTAATATTAGTTACAACAAAAAGAGGAAAAACTGGTCAAGTAAAAGTTTCCTATAACGGATTTTATGCTTCTCAGCGTTCTATGAATAGTCCAGAAATGATGGAAGGGGAAGCGTTTATGAGATATGAACAATTGGCTTGCTTAAATGCTGGCATTGCAATTCCTACTCGTTATACCGATGCAAATATATTAGCATGGGTAAACGCTACTGATAGAGAAAAATACCCACTTCCAAATACTTGGTTCCAAACTGTTTTAAAGCCAGCACCTCAGTTTAGTCATAATTTTTCTTTTAGTGGAGGAAATGAATTTAGTAAAACAAGAATAAGTTTCCGTACTACTGGACAAGGAGGAATTGCACCCAATCATGAAGCATCTATTCGTGAGTTAAGGGTAAATAATGATTTAAAAATCTCCAATAAATTAAAATTAAGTACTGATTTAAATTACAGATATAACTATTCAAGTAAGCCTTATAGTACAGATGTTTTTAATAGGTTTTTACATGGTACGCTTTGGGCTGTGCCAAAATATGCAGACGGTACTTATGGATTGAGTCCTCAAAATTCAAATCCATTAATGCTTGCAGAAATGAGTGGATATGATAAAATTTCAACAAATTATCTTTATTCAACAGCAAAATTAGATTATGAAATTATAAAGGACTTAACTTTTACTGCGCAAATTTCTGGTGTATTTAATTATCAAGAGCAGAAGTCTTTTCAGAATGCTTATTCCAATACAGATAAAAATACAGGAGGTGTTTTTTCAGTAGCAAATAATACTTTAAATGAGAATCGATCTAGGTATTATGAGTTGACATCTAATTATTTATTGAATTATCATAAGAGTATTAATAAACATGATTTTAAAACATTATTAGGATATTCAGAAATTTATAATAATGGCAATAGCGTTTCTGCATATCGAGAAAGATTCTATAATAATGATATTCAATCATTAGGTCAAGGTGCAAGTGATGCAACAAGAAATAATGGAGGATCAGATTATGAGTATGGACTTAAATCTGCTTTTGCAAGAATCAATTATTCCTTCGACGAAAAATATTTATTAGAAGTAAACGGACGATATGATGGCTCTTCACGTTTTGCAAGTGAAAACCAGTATAGCTTTTTCCCTTCTTTTTCTGGTGCATGGAGAATGACGAAAGAATCTTTTTTCGAAAAAATGCACTTGCCATTTAATGAACTTAAACTAAGAGGTTCTTGGGGAAAAACAGGTAATCAGACAGTACCATTATATAGTTATTATTCTTCATTGACTCAGGGCTCATATACATTTAATGGAGCTGCTGCTACCACATTTTCTGCTACTTCTTTAGCTGACAGAACAATTACTTGGGAAACGAATACTCAAACTGATATTGGTATAGAAGGGGAACTATTAAAAAATAAGTTAAGTTTTAGCGTAGACTACTATAAAAAAACTACTGAAGGAATCTTATTGGCATTGCCTTTACCTACTGTTATAGGCTTTACATCTTCAAACCAAAATGCTGGTACAATTGAAAATAAAGGATGGGAATTTATGTTGGGCTATAAAAATGCAGATCATAAAGTACATTATGCATTTACTGGAAACTTTGCAATATCTGAAAATAAGGTGCTTGATTTAAAAGGGTCAGGGCCATTTATTTCAGGTTCTGATATTGACCCTCGCTACATAGTGGCAGTTGGTCTTCCTTTTAATGCACACTGGGGTTATAAAACGGCAGGTTATTTTCAAACTGCCGCAGAGATTAGCAGTTATCCAACAATACTTACTGGAACTAAACCAGGGGATGTAAAATATGTTGATTTAAATAATGATGGAAAGATAAATGCAGATGATATGACTATGATTGGAAATCCCTTTCCAAAATTCACATTTGGCTTAAATAGTGAAGTGAGTTATAAAAGTTTTGCATTAAACTTCTTTTTCCAGGGTGCTGCACAAGTAGATACTCGTTTATCTGGCGCACTTTCTGAGATAGGTATTTTTGAAGGATTTGCAACTAAGTTGGTTACAAATAATTATTGGACGCCCACCAATACAAATGCATATTTTCCATTACCTAGAAAAAGTGATGGTAGAAACGTTAATACTTCAGATAGAATGATATTAGATGGTTCTTATTTGCGTTTAAAGAATTTACAGTTGACTTATAATGTACCTGCTTCTATATGTAAAAAATTAAGCATCAATGGAGTGAAAATTTATACTTCAGCAACTAATCTGCTTACTTTTTCTAAGCTAAACGAATGGGATCTTGATCCCGAAATTGAATCAGGTAGGGGTACTTATTATCCACAAACTCGAACTATTACGTTTGGCGCAAACATTAATTTCTAATTTTTTAAAACGATATTATGAAAAAGCAATTCATCTTTATATCAATTTTTACATTTGCAACATTTATTTTGTTGTCTGGATGTAAAAAAAATATTCTAGATACAGTACCTAATGATAGAATCTCTTCTGAGATTTATTGGAAAACAGAAAGCGATGCAAAGAGTGCGGTAAATGCAATCTATACAAGCTTAGACGCAGTAAACCTGTTTAATTTAGATGGGGTTACAGATATTGGACATACCAATACCACTTTTACAGCTGAATACAATATTGAAAATGGTTCTTACGATGCGTCACATTCAAGAATTCAAACTGAGTGGAATGCGGGCTTTAGAGGTATTTATTTAGCTAATACTGTTTTAGATAATATTGATAGAGTTGTTAGCACAAATACAACGCTTATCAATCAATACAAAGGAGAAGCTAAAACACTTCGCGCGTATTTTTATATAAAATTAGTTGGATTATTTGGTGATGTTCCCTTGGTTACTACTAATATTACTGCAGCGGATGGTAAAGTTATCACAAGAACATCAGTTGCAACTGTAAGGGCTTTTATAGACAAAGAATTAACAGATGCATCTGCATTACTACCAACAACTTATGCTGCTGCAGATAAAGGTAGAATCACAAAAGGAGCGGCATTAGCATTAAAGGCCCGTGCAGATTTGTGGGCAGGTAACTATAATGATGCTGCTGTAGCTGCAAAACAAGTAATAGACCTTGGTGTATATTCGTTGATTCCAGAATATGGAAAACTATTTACTTATGCGAATGAAAATAGTTCAGAAGTGATACTAGACAAACAGTTTTTAGCAGGCACCTATGCTCAAAACGCTTTTTCATTTATGGGGCCCTATAGTCAAAAAAGTGCATCAAGTAATTATGTACCTGTTAAAACATTAGCTGATCAGTTTCCAATGAAAAATGGAAAAGCAATAACAGATGTAACATCTGGATTTGATCCTAAAAAACCATACTTAAATAGAGATCCTCGATTAAGATTTACCATGTATGTAGATGGAGATGCGCTACCGAGTGGCATTCTTTTTGCACCAACACCAGGTGGAGGTGGTGCAGATGAAATTGGTAAAACCCAATATAATTCAAGTACAGGCTATTCTTTAAAAAAGTATTGCTCAGCTGAAGATTATGCTGCACCAACTAATTCGGGATTAAATTTTATTTTATTAAGATATGCCGAGGTGTTATTAACTTATGCTGAAGCAAAAATCGAACTAAATCAAATTGACGCAACTGTTTTAGATGCCATCAATAAAGTAAGAACAAGATCTGATATTGGATTACCAGCAATCGCTGCAGGTTTAACCCAAGCAGACATGAGAACTGCTGTTCGATTAGAAAGAACTTTGGAATTGTCTTGGGAGGGATGGCGTTTGTTTGATGTCCGTAGATGGAAAACAGCTGAAACTACTATGGTAGGCAAGGTATATGGCATTACTTATTATGTAGGAGCAAACCCTGTAACAGTTGAAGTGCCAAGCGTTATGCGCACTTTCAATGCGAGTAAACATTATTTGTGGCCAGTTCCTCAAAATGAAAAAACTTTAAACCCAGCATTAGGACAAAACCCAGGCTGGTAAATAGTGGTATTAATTTACTAAATTTCAGGCAGGCAAACATCGTTTGCCTGCTTTTTCTTTTTATATAAAAATAAAAAAATGACCAGCATAATAATTCAATCGCCATTTACAATTAAAGTTAATTATAAAATATATGTAGCTTTTTGTATCTTTTTTTTATTATGTATATTTTCATTGTCTGTTCATGCGCAAACAAAACCTAATGTTATTTATATCTATGCCGATGACTTAGGTTATGGCGAACTAGGAAGTTATGGGCAACAAAAAATTAGAACACCTAATTTAGATAAATTAGCCAAAGAAGGCATTCGTTTTACGCAACATTATACCAGCGCTCCCGTTTGTGCTCCAGCTCGATGCATGTTACTAACTGGAAGGCATAGTGGGCATACCTATATTCATGGAAATTATGAATTAGGTGAATTTGCAGATAGTTTGGAAGGAGGGCAAATGCCGTTGGCAGAAGGTACTTTTACAATTGGCCATTTGATGCAAAATGCAGGATATAAAACTGCTATTATAGGCAAATGGGGTTTAGGTATGGCTAATACAACTGGTAGTCCTCAACAGCAAGGGTTTGATTATGCCTATGGTTATTTAGACCAAAAACAAGCACACAATTATTATCCAACACATTTATGGGAGAATGGTAGATGGGATACTTTAAATAATGCTGTTATTTCAGTTCATAAAAAATTAGATTCTTTAACAGCTACAGATAAAGACTTTGAATATTATAATGGTAAAGATTATGCTCCAGCTAAACTAACTGAAAAAGCATTAAGTTTTATTGAACGTAATTCAAAGGAACCTTTTTTTCTATATCTGCCATATACCTTACCACATTTGTCTTTGCAGGCGCCAGCATTATATGTAAAAAAATATATGGGACAATTTGAAGAGCGTCCCTACTTTGGGCAACAAGGATATGCGTCTACAAAATATCCATTATCAACATATGCAGCCATGATTACCTATTTAGATGATCAAGTTGGTATTATATTAGATAAAATAAAAAAATTGGGGTTAGATAATAATACTATTATACTATTTTCTAGCGATAATGGGGCAAGTTTTGATGCAGGTGGAATCAATCGATCGTTTTTTAATAGCAATGGAGGTTTACGCGGCGTAAAAGCTGAATTATTTGAGGGAGGTATTCGAGAGCCATTTATTGCTCGTTGGCCTAATAAAATAAAAGCAGGTTCCACTAGTGAGCTTATTTCTATACAATTTGATTTTATGGCAACGCTAGCCGAATTAACACAACAAAAAATAGCGGAAACTGATGGTATTTCTTTCTTACCTACATTAATTGGAAACAATCAAGAACAAAAAAAACATGACTTTTTGTATTTTGAATTTCCTGAAAAAGGAGGTCAAATAGCCATACGAATGGGAGACTGGAAAGGCGTGAAAGTAGATATAAGGCTACATCCAGAAAAAAAATGGATGTTGTTCAATCTTGCAAATGATAGAAATGAAACTATTGATATTGCTCAAGCTCATCCGGAGTTGATTAGCAAATTCGAAGCAATTGTAAAAAAAGAACACCGTAATTCGCATATTAAAGAATGGGAATTTATTAATCCTAAATTTATTTCGGTAACTCATTAATTATTTGGGCTTAAAAATAGCAATTTATTTTTGGTGTCGATATACAAATCAACCATACTAATTTTTATTCAGGCCTATTTCAATTTCAAAAAAAATAAAATGAAAGGCAAACACATCTTCGTTATTTTCTTGACTTGTTTAATGGGATATTCATCTGCATATACGCAACAAAAAATATTGTACAAGCAAATTGATGACACTAAATTATACATGGAGATATATAATCCTGAATCAATGGATTCAGCAAAAAAATATCCTGTTATAGTTTTCTATTTTGGAGGTGGATGGAGTAGTGGAAGCACTAGTCAATTTGAACCACATGCAAAGTATTTTACGCAAAGAGGAATGGTTTGTGTTCTTGTTGATTACAGGGTAAAAGAAAGACAACAAACCACCCCATTTGAATCATTAAAAGATGCTAAATCTTCTATTCGATTTTTAAGAGAAAACGCAAATAAATTTCATATAGACACCTCGAAAATTGTTGCATCAGGAGGTTCCGCCGGGGGGCATCTTGCAGCTGCCACTGCTTTAATTGATGATTATAATGAAAGTTCAGATAACAAATCAACAAGCTGTATTCCGAACGCATTGGTGTTGTATAATCCAGTGATAGATAATGGTCCAGGGGGTTATGGGTATAATAAAATTGGGGAGGCCTATAAGAATTTTTC
>JBAXPJ010000072.1:0-12491 GCA_037132335.1 Sediminibacterium sp.
ATTAAAAAACTGGCCAATGACCGCGCTAAAAAAGCCAATCTACACAATAAAAAATTACGCGATTGTCGATCTCATTTAAACGATGAAGCGCCTGTAAAAAACAGAGAAGAGTTTATCGCACAACAAAATAACACCACTATTTTTATTACCGAAGGAGATAGCGCTAGTGGAAGTATTACAAAAAGTAGAAGCGTAGATACCCAAGCCGTATTTAGTTTGAGGGGTAAGCCATTGAATTCTTTTGGACTGACAAAAAAAGTGGTCTACGAAAACGAAGAGTTCAATTTATTGCAACACGCCCTAAATATTGAAGACGGCTTAGAAGGGTTACGTTATAATAATGTAGTGATTGCAACCGATGCCGATGTAGATGGCATGCATATTCGTTTATTAATGATGACTTTCTTTTTACAGTTCTTTCCAGACCTTGTTAAAAAAGGGCATGTGTATATTTTAGAAACACCATTATTTAGGGTGCGTAATAAGCAAGAAACCATTTATTGTTTTGACGACGAAGAAAGACAAGCGGCTGTAAATAAGTTAGGAGGCAAGCCTGAAATAACTAGGTTTAAAGGATTAGGAGAAATTTCTCCTGAAGAATTTGGACGTTTTATTGGCCCTCAAATTCGTTTACAGCCAGTTATTCTAGAACAAGGCGACCATATTCAAAACCTATTAGAATATTATATGGGAAAGAATACTATGGAACGACAAGAGTTTATCATTAATAATTTAAAGATTGAACTTGATCTTGTTCACAATGCATAAATAAAAAACAGAATTTTAAATTTCCAGTATGATTCATATCGTTTTTGAACAAGCAAATGTAGACGCATTAAATAAGGCCATCGAATTAGACGAGAGCCTTCAAGGAACTGTTATAGAAATAAAAGACGACTATGCTGTAGGCCCAATTGCAGAGATTTTTGAAACTGAAGGCTATCAAGCGCGTCGTGATTGGTGGAAAACATTATTAGAGTTTTCTCCCTATCAAGACCAAATGAATTTGGTAGATGATAAATTAACGGTTCATCAATTAATTAGAACCTTAGAAGAAAATACAGACGAAGAAGTATGGATTTGGATGGCCCAAAATGCACATGATGTTTGCGGTTATTATTGGTTAATGACACAGCTAAAAGAATTGCAAGGACGAATTCAGGTATTGTATTTAAATAATTTGCCTTTTATAAACGAAAAAGGACAAATATTTTATCCAACACATTTATCAGAAATTCAACCAAAGGAATTTTTAAAGGCAAAAAAATTAGCCAGACCTATTACCATGAGTGAGTTTGAAGTAGATCCTGATGAATGGAAAAAATTATGTGTAGAAAATGATGGGGTACGTTTTTTAGAAGGCGGTAAAAAAATAGTTGGAAAAGATGTTAATTTTTATGATGCAGAAATCTTAAGCAATATCACTGCAGAAACGCAAAAATTACCAAGGGTATTAAGCAATACAATCAACAGAATGAAAATAAAAACAGGCGATGTTTTTATTGTTTGGCGTATTAGCCAAATGGCAATGGATTTAAAAATTGAATTAACAGGAGAGTGGAAAAAAGGATGGAAAGAAATTGCAGTTAAACTATTGTAAACTGTAAAATTAAAAAGGATACGCGTATCAGATAAAGTGCAGCATTATTATGGCGAAAGAAAAAAAAGACAATCGCGTCTACGAAAATGAAACAGGTGTTCAAGGACAGTATAAAAACTGGTTCTTAGACTATGCTTCTTATGTAATACTAGAAAGGGCGGTTCCCGCAATTGAAGATGGACTAAAACCAGTTCAACGACGCATTATGCATTCCATGAAAGAAATGGATGATGGTCGATTTAACAAAGTGGCCAATATTATTGGTCAGAGCATGCAATACCATCCACATGGAGATGCCAGTATTGGTGATGCATTGGTTAACCTAGGACAAAAAGATTTATTAATTGAAACCCAAGGAAACTGGGGTGATGTAAGAACAGGTGATGATGCAGCAGCGGCACGTTATATTGAAGCACGTTTAAGCAAATTTGCACTTGAAGTTGCTTTTAATAATAAAACCACAGAATGGTCTTTGAGCTATGATGGTAGAAAAAATGAGCCAGTAACATTACCCATGAAATTCCCATTGCTATTAGCGCAAGGGGCCGATGGAATTGCAGTAGGATTGTCTACCAAAATATTGCCGCATAATTTCAATGAATTAATAGAAGCAACTATTAAACATTTGAGAGGTAAAAAATTTGAATTATATCCCGATTTTCAAACAGCGGGTATGATTGATGTAGCGAATTATAATGGTGGAAAAAGAGGCGGAAAAGTTCGTGTACGAGCACATATAGAAGAGTTAGATAAAAAGACCTTAGTCATTAAAGACGTGCCTTATGGTGTTACTACTACTCAATTAATGGAGAGTATTACAAAGGCCAATGACCAAGGAAAAATTAAAATCAAAAAAGTAATTGACGTAACAGCCAAGGATGTAGAAATACAAATTGATTTAGCAACAGGGATTTCTCCGGATATTACTATTGATGCTTTATATGCATTTACAGATTGCGAAGTAAGTATATCTCCAAACGCTTGTGTAATTGTTGCAAATAAGCCACAGTTCTTAGGTGTAGAAGAATTATTAACCGTATCTGCCGAAAATACCAAGCGACTACTCAATAGAGAATTAGAAATTAAATTGAGTGAACTTGAAGATAAATGGCACTATACTTCATTAGAGAAAATTTTCTTTGAAGAAAAAATTTATAAAGAATTAGAACAAAAACATGCCACTTGGGATAAAGTAATTGAAGCCATTGATAAAGGATTTGATCCATTCAAAAAAAGACTTAAACGCCCAATTGAAAGAGAAGATATTTTAAAACTAACCGAAAAGCCTGTACGCAGAATTTATCGTTTAGACATTAATGAACTCAACGAGCAAATCAAAAGCATTGAAGCAGACATGCAGCAAGTGAATTACGATTTGGCACACTTAACCGATTATGCCGTTGCTTATTTCGAAAACCTACAAAAAAAATACGGAAAAGGAAGAGAGCGAAAAACAGAAATTAGAGAGTTTGATACCATTCAAGTTAAGCACGTAGCAATAGCCAATACCAAAATTTATTTAAACAGAGAAGAAGGGTTTGTTGGAACCAGTTTAAAGAAAGACGAGTTTTTAGCAGACTGTTCAGACTACGATGATATTATTGCTTTTACCAAATCGGGTAAAATGAAAGTGGTAAAAGTATCCGACAAAATATTTATTGGAAAGGATATTATTTATGCCGCAGTGTTCCAAAAAAATGACGAACGCACTACCTATAATATGGTGTATTTAGACGGTGGTTCGGGAACAAGTTATGCCAAGCGTTTTAATGTAACAGGCATTACGCGCGACAAAGAATACGATTTAACCAAGGGTTCCGATAAAAGTAAAGTACATTATTTTTCGGCCAACTTAAACGGCGAGGCCGAAGTATTAAAAATTGCTTTAAGCCCTAATTGTACAGCTCGTGTAAAAGAGCTCGACTATTATTTTGAAGAACTAGAAATTAAGGGTCGATCTAGTATGGGTAACCAAGTAACAAAATATCCTATTAAAACTGTTAAATTAAAAGAAGCAGGTAGAAGCACTTTAGCGGGCAGAAAATTATGGTACGATGAAAAATTCGGCCGATTAAATACCGAATCAAAAGGCCAATACCTAGGAAGTTTTGAAGACGAAAAATTAATTATTTTCTACAAAGATGGTAGTTATGAATTAACCGATACCGAACTAGTACAGCGTTTTGAAATGGATAAAATAATACAAGTTGAAAAATTTGATGCCGAAAAAACGTTTACTGCGGTTTATTTAGACAACGACAAACAACAGTTTAATATTAAACGGTTTAAGATTGAAACCACCACTTTAAAAAACAAGTTTTTGTTTATAAAAGATGGAGAAGGCAACCGATTAGAAGCCATCAGTTCAGATCCAACACCAATATTAGTAGTACAATCAGGAAAAGGCGCTATGGTTAGAAAAGCCAAATTTAAAGTAGCCAATATGGTGGAAGTAATGGGCTGGAAAGCAGTAGGGGCAAAACTTACAGACTTTAGCAAAACGATTGAAATGTCTTGGGAGCAACTACCTAAAGACGATCATCCGCAACCTGAATTGTTTTAAGTATCGAGCCCAGTTATGTGGCTAAATTGGTATTTAAACGCGTAAGAGCGCAAACAATTGTAACTTTGTAGGCTGAATAAAGCAGATAGAATGAATAATATTGAGGTAGGAGCATACAATACAATGAAGGTTTGCCGTAAAGTGGCATTTGGATTTTACTTAGATGATGGAGCCGAAGGCATCTTATTGCCTATACGATTTGCACCCCAAGGACTACAAATAGGAGACGATATTAAAGTACTTATTTACCATGATTCCGATAATCGTTTAATAGCAACCACACAAATAGCAAAAGCAGTAGTGGGTGATATTGTTAAAATGAAAGTGGTTGAAGTAACCAAACAAGGTGCTTTTTTAGACTGGGGTTTGATGAAAGATTTGTTTGTGCCAGTTTCAAAACAATTAAGTGGCATGCGACTAGGTGCAGAATACTTAGTTAAATTGTATTTAGATGAAATGACTGGAAGGGTAGCAGCAACTGAAAAAATTGATGCTGTTCTTAAAAACGACAATCTAACAGTCAACGAAAAAGATATTGTATCGCTAATTGTTTATAGACAAACTGAGTTAGGATATGCTATGATTATTAATAACCAGCACATAGGGTTATTGCATACCAATGAAATTTATAGAGACTTAGTGATTGGCGAAAAATTAGAAGGATTTATTAAAACCATTCGCCCCGATAATAAAATTGATGTAGTACTCGGAAAACCAGGTTTTCAAAAAGTAGAAGACGAAGGCGCAAAAGTATTACGCTTATTACAAGAGCATGATGGTTACTTGCCATATCATGATAAATCTGAACCACAAGAGATTTACGATTTCTTTGGAATGAGCAAGAAAGTATTTAAAATGACTATTGGTGGTTTGTATAAGCAACAAAAAATTGCCTTTACAAAAACAGGCATTCAATTAATTGCAACAGATTAATTTAATTTAGTGAATATTTTTTTGAAGGGTAACCATACCTCGAAATGCAGGTTTCATTAATTCGAAACTAAGCGTAGAACGCGCAATAATTTCAAAGCCCATTTTTTCATAAAATCTAATAGCATCTTTGCTAGAATCCATTGCTTTTAATACTAAGTTGTTATTCTTTTGCGCTATAGCAATTGATTCTGCAAACAACATTAATTCTTTGCCAATCCCTTTGCCTATATGGGTTTCGTTAAGATAGATTCTTTCTATTTCTAATGCATTATTGGCTAATTCAGTAGATAGTTTAAGTTTTAAATAGCCATAGGGAATATTGTTTTCGCAAACAAAATAGTACTGGTTATTTTGGTCGATTAATTCAGCTGTTAGCACATCAAGGGTGTATGCGTATTGGTGCATATACCAATCGGCACCGCCTTCATTCCAAAGGTGTAAATAATGTTGCTTATAAATAGAAATGGCTAATTCAGAAAGTGCTGCTGCTGCTGATACTGTAATTGGTTGTATTTGAAATTCCATAGGTACTATTAATTAAGTGCCTCAAATAATACCTCTACAGGGTGCAATGCTTTTCTATTAGTAGCATCTTTAATTTGGTGTCTACAACTAGTGCCAGGTGCAGCAATAATTACTGCAGCATCTTGTTTGCGCACCGCTGGAAATAATACCAGTTCTCCAATTTGTTGCGACAGTTCGTAGTGTTCTTTTTCGTATCCAAAAGAGCCAGCCATACCACAGCATCCAGAAGGAATCACTTGTACAGAATAGTTAGTAGGTAAGGATAATAATTTTACAGAATGGTCTACTGATGAAATTGATTTTTGTTGACAGTGGCCGTGTAATTGAATGGTTTTTGCTGCTTGTGTAAATGAATTGGATTGAATATTTCCTTTGCCAATTTCTGCTGCAATAAATTCATCAATTAAAAAAACGTTTTTAGCCAAAGCTTTTGCATCAGCTAATTGCGCATCATCCACTAAGTCTGGATACTCGTCTCTAAAAGTTAGTATCGCAGAAGGTTCTATACCAATTAAAGGTGTTTCAGCATTAATGATAGGATGTAATAATGCCACATTTTTTGAAGCTATTTTTTTAGCTTCCCTAATTAAACCTTTCGAAAGCCTTGCCCTGCCGCTTTCTATGTGATTAGGTATTACAACTTCGTAACCCAATTTTTCTAATAATAAAATGGCTTTTATACCAATTTGGGTATCGTTGTAATTGGTAAATTCATCGCAAAACAAATACACCAATTTGGCATTACTCGTTTGCGTTTGTTTTTTATGTTTGGTTAACCAATTTTGTAAAGTGGTGGTATGCAATAAAGGCATTGATCTTTCAATAGCAAAACCAACAGTTTTTTTAACCAGGGTACTCAAGAATTTATTGGTCTGAAAAAAGTTATAAATACTTGGTGCTAGAGATCCTAATTTAGAAACAGTGGCAAATTGCGCAATCATTCTAGACCTAAAAGGCACGCCATTGGCATCGTAGTATTGTTGTAAAAATTCGGCTTTTAATTTCGCTACATCTACATTAGAAGGACATTCCGATTTACAAGCTTTGCAACTCAAACACAAATCCATCACTTCATAAATTTCTTTATGATCGAATCGATTTATTTTATTGGAATGCGTTAAAAATTCACGTAAAATATTTGCCCTTGCCCTTGTAGTATCTTTTTCGTTTCTAGTAGCCATAAACGATGGACACATGGTGCCGCCTGATAGCGCTGTTTTGCGGCAATCACCCGAACCATTACATTGTTCGGCATGTTGCAATACATCTTGGTTATGGTACCTAAAAACCGTAGGAAAGCTAGGTGTTTGTTGACCCGGTGTGTAACGCAGCATCGTATTCATTGATGGCGTATCCACAATTTTATTAGGATTGAAAATATGTTTGGGATCCCAAATGTTTTTAATTTCTTTTAGTAATTGGTAGTTTTTAGGTCCTACCATTTGTTCTATGAACTCGCCTCTTAATCTGCCATCACCGTGCTCGCCACTTAATGATCCATTGTATTTTTTTACTAGGGTAGCAATTTCTTCGGCAATGGTTCTAAATAATTGGTTGCCTTCAACAGTTTTTAAATTGATAATAGGGCGTAAATGAATTTCGCCAGAACCCGCGTGGGCGTAGTGTACCGAATGCAATCCGTGCTTGGTAAGTATTTCATTAAAATCACGAATATATGCTGGTAAATCATTTACATCAACAGCAGTGTCTTCAATAACAGGTACTGCTTTAGCATCGCCAGGAAGGTTGCTTAATAAACCCAATCCTGCTTTACGAAGCGTCCATATTTTTTTGGTGTCGGCTCCAAACAACAATGGAAAATGATAACCCAATCCTGCAGCGCGCATATCATTTTCTACATCTTTAGCAATAGTAATAATATCCTCTCTATTGGTTCTAGCAAATTCAATTACCAAAATAGCGCCAGGATCACCTTGAACAAAAAAACGATTTTTACTTTGTTCAATATTGTCTTTGGTACATTCTAAAATATAATGGTCAATTAATTCACTGGCACTTGGTTTGTATTTGAGTGCAATTAAATTAGCGCGTAAAGATTCGTCTATAGAATTAAAATGCACACAGAGTAATCCAATTTCTTTTGGAGGAATAGGAACAAGGTTTAATTTGATTTCTGTAATAAAAGCAAGTGTGCCTTCTGATCCTGCAATTAAATTACAAAAATTAAAATCTTGTTCGCCAGCAGTAAAAGGAGCGGAGTCTAAAAGCACATCAATAGCATATCCTGTATTTCTTCGTTCTACCGATTTTTTGGGAAACTCTTTTCTAATTTCAACTTGGTTATTATAATCACTTAACATAGACCGTACAGAACGGTAGATGTTTGATTCTAAATTATTCCCTTCGCATTTATTATGAAAATCATCTATTGAAATGGTATTAAAGCAAGCTTCTGATCCATCACTCAAAATGGTTTTTACTTCTAATAAATGTTCACGAGTACTTCTGTAAACAACAGAGTTAGATCCGCAAGAATTATTGCCAACCATACCACCAATCATAGCACGATTAGCAGTGGAGGTTTCAGGCCCAAAAAACAGCCCAAAAGGTTTTAAGTGAAGGTTTAGTTCGTCGCGAATTACGCCAGGCTGCAAGCGCACCCAGTGTTCTTTTTCGTTTACTTCAATTATTTTGGTAAAATGCTTCGATACATCAACAATAATTCCGTTTCCTACAACTTGACCAGCCAATGAAGTGCCCGCAGTTCTAGGGATTAAGGCCGTATTGTTTTCGTGTGCAAATTGAATTAATTGCTTAATGGAGCCATCATTGTAGGGTATGGCAACGGCCAAAGGCATTTCTCTGTAGGCCGATGCATCTGTGGCGTATAGGGTACGCATGGTAGTATCAAAATAAAAATCACCATCAAATATTTTAGCGAACTCCTTTAATTTCTCTTGCATTTTTTCCATTTCCTAATAGACGATAGGCGAATTTACGCCCTTTCCTTCAAAAATACCCAGTACTTGGTATTTTCTATTGCTATTTTAAATAGTTCTTTTACAATGTAAACAAACAATCAAACTAACAAACTAAAAGATAAGATATGAACGAGATGCTATTATTCTACGTTGGTTTTGCAGTTTTAATGTATGTGTTGCATCCGGCCAAAAAAGTTAGTCAAAGACAATTAAACAGAGATCGCGTTAATAACAACTAATTATAATTACGTACTCCCTAAAGTACATGCCTTTCAGTTAATTCTGGAAGGCTTTTTTTTGCCCTGAACAGATTGCGTTTAGTGAACTACGGAGCTTTTAAAATCATTATCCTAACTCCAATAATGCTTTAACCAAAACATCTAATTCTTTGGGCGATGTAAATACATTCGGCGTAATTCTACAGCCATGAACATTTGCGCCATCAATAGCTACGGTGTAAATTTTATATTTTTTTAAAAAAGTTTCGGCTAATAATCCAGGAGCCATATTTTTAATACCCACATTGGCAATAGCGCAAGAACGTTTAGGGTCAACAGGTGTATTCACTATCACATTGCCCTGATTGCGTACTTTACTAGTCCAGTATTGTTGTAAATATTTAAGTCTTGCTTCTTTATTTTCAGGCCCTAATTTTTCGTAAAAATCAACCGCGTCTGCAATGGCTAAATCGGTATGCACAGGATGCGTGCCCAAATGATTTAATCTGCTAACATCATTTAAGTCTAAATTTCCATCGGCTAATAAAGGCCATATTTTTTTAATGTTTTCTTTTTTAATATATAGCATACCTACACCCAATGGAACACTCAACCATTTGTGTAAACTCGCACCATAATAGTCGCAATGAAGGTCTGGAATATTGTATTGAAAATGCGCAAAAGCATGCGCGCCATCTACCAGTACTTCAACACCTTTGGCATGGGCCATATCGCAAATTTTTTGAACTGGTAAAATATGCCCCGTAATATTAATCATGTGCGACACCATTAACAGTTTTGTTTTTGGTGTGATGGCATTGGCATATAACTGAACAATTTCATCATCGGAATTAGGATGATTAGGAACAGATAATATTTTGTTGATAGTGCCATATTTTCTACTTACTTGTTTAAACATATCAAGCATCGCACCATAATCTTGTTCGGCCATAATAGCTTCATCGCCAGCTTGCCAATTGAGGCCGCCAATAATCATATCAAGCGATTCGGTTGTATTTCGAGTAAGGATTAATTCATCGGTGCTACAGCCCGCAATTTTAGCCACTTTATTGGCCATTAATTTTTTATTATCGAACTGAACTGTGCGCATATAATAGGCGCCTTGTAAATTTACTTCGCGAATATGTTCAATATATTTTTCAAGAATTTCTTGTGGTAAAATATTATAGTAACCGCTTTCAAGATTAATATAATCGGGTTTTAAACGATACTTGCCCTTAATTCCCTCCCAAAAAGCCTCATCCATGGCTAATTCGCTAGGTTTTTTATTGCTAGCATAACTCATTAAAGATTCAATAGATTTGGCAGAAAAAGGAACACTTAAACCTGCAAGTGTAAGACCTTTTAAAAAACTACGTTTATCCATGGTTTTTGATTTTGAATGATTAAATGGGCTGATATCAGCTTCAAATTACTCTTTTATCTAAATAAATAGAAGGGATTTTTTAGATTGACTTAATTTTGTTCTTATGCAAGTATTTTCTACGAATCGAAAAATTATCATCACCTGTCATAAATGGCTCGCAAACGCATTGCAAAAAGAGGTAATTGCGTTAGGGTTTACAGTAGATCGCGTATTTCAAACAGGTGTTGAATTAACTGGTACTGTAGAAGATTGTATTCGACTGAATTTAAATTTACGATGTGCTAGTCAGGTAATGTATTCGTTGAAAGCATTTATCTGTAATGATCCCGACGAATTATACCAACAATTAGTTACCATACATTGGGAAGAATTGATTGCGCCTACTGGCTATTTTTCAGTAACCAGTAATGTGTTTCATCCTACCATACAAACAAATTTATTTGCCAACTTGCGCGTAAAAGATGCAGTAGTAGATCGCATGCGTGAAGCAACAGAACAGCGTCCATCAACAGGATCTGAATTATCTGGAGCAGTTGTGTATTTATTTTGGAAGCACGAAGAAGCAGAAGTTTTTTTAGATACATCAGGAGAAACACTAGCCAAACACGGATACCGAAAATTACCGGGCAAAGCACCAATGTTAGAAGCATTGGCAGCAGCAACTATCCTATCAACTAAATGGAATAAAAATTCGCCCTTTATAAACCCAATGTGTGGATCAGGAACACTAGCCATAGAAGCCGCATTAATTGCCACGAATAGGGTACCAGGATTACTGCGCAATAATTATTCGTTTATGCATTTGTTAGGATACGAATCAGCAATGTATACAAAACAAAGAGCGCTATTAAATGAGCAAATAATTGATATACCAGCATTAAAAATTATTGCATCTGACTTGAGTGATAAAGCCATTGAAATAGCAAAAATAAATGCATCAGTAGCAGGAGTGGAGCACTTGATAGATTTTGAAGTTTGTGATTTTGAATCAACCTCAATTCCAACAGCAGAAGGCGCTGTGATCATGTTTAATCCAGAATATGGCGAACGTTTGGGTGATGAAATAGAATTGAATGCTACCTATGCGCGCATGGGAGATTTCTTAAAAAATAAATGCCGCGGTTATACGGGATATGTGTTTACAGGCAACTTAGATTTAGCCAAAAAAATTCGTTTAAAACCAAGTAGAAGAATTGAGTTTTACAATGCAACGATTGATTGCAGGTTGTTGGAATATGAATTGTATGCAGGGACGAAAAGGGTGGATAAGATGGGGGAGAATAATGGGTAGATTTTTCTAAAAAATATGCGGATAAGATTTATAAAAAACCCACCAAGATTTTGGTGGGTTTTTTATATTAACGAGAACTAATTACTTGCCAACTTAATCCATCGCTCATTACGTGAACAAGATTACCTGCTCTTGTAATATTACCTAGGTTCGTGTCTATTGTAGTACCTAAATGATCATTTATTTGTAAGACTTGAGTATAATTATCACTAGGCCTAATTATAATTGATTTACCATTGTTCTTTGTTGCATCTGGTAAAGTTATAATTAGAAAAGGACTACTACTACCATTAATTACATTTGTATTAGTTGTATTATTATTAAGTACAATAATTGTATTTAAAGCTTTAAGTGTTTTATTATCTGCTAAAAAAATTGTTGCCGTTGAATTGAAAGGGGCATTGTTTAAATTAAAAGTTGTAGCTGAAGAAACTTGTGTTGAAAAAGTTCCACTTGTAGTTCCTGTATTTTGATATGTTTGAACTGCAGGTGCAAGTAAAGGCGTGATATTTGTCCAGGCGTTGTTACTAAATTGTAACATTTGTCCATTAGATGGAGTAGTAATAGCAGCATCTGTAGCACCTTGCAATGTATAAGATCCTGAAATGGTACCTTGTGCAATCCATGATGGTGTAGTTCCATTTGTTGACAAAACTTTACCATTCATGCCTGTTTGGCTAGGCAGATTTGAGTTAGAAATATTATTTTGTAAGGTAATGATACTAGATTTATAATTTGCTAACATAGTACTGGTATCAGCAATATTTACCTTTAATTTATAAGGGTTAAGCATAGCACTGGTATCAGAAATATTCACTTTTAAATTGGCAAGAGCAGTTACATTGTTAAATCTTGTTATAAGCGTAGCTGTATCAGTATTTAAGGCAGAAATTGCTGCATCATGTGCAATGACTTTTAATTTATAAGCGTTAAGCATAGCACTGGTATCAGAAATATTCACTTTTAAATTGGCAAGCGCAGTTACATTGTTAAATCTTGTTATAAGCGTAGCTGTATCAGTATTTAAGGCAG
>JBAXPJ010000073.1:0-12279 GCA_037132335.1 Sediminibacterium sp.
CATGATGGCACATTTAGAAATTTGGCAGGTACTGATTTTGTTGAGCAAATAAAATTTGGGTATAGTCAAGGATTTAGGTCTATTGAAGACAATGGTATGATGGGCAGAACGCCAGAAGACCAACAAAAAATTGGTGATGCATTGGCAAAATTAGGTATGCGCATGGGTGTATTTGTACTTAGCTATGCTTCAAATGATACACTAGGATTAACTACCGGGAAAAAAGAGTGGATCGATAAATTTACAGCTAATTGCAAAGAAGCGGTAGAAGTAGCTAAAAGAACCAATGCAAAATGGATGACCATTGTTCCAGGATCTTTTGATCGGTCAAAATCTATGGGGTATCAAACATCCAATGTAATAGAAGCAATGCGTAGAGGTGTTGAAATATTTGAGAAACATAATTTAGTAATGGTAATGGAACCACTAAGTGATTCTCCAAATTTGTTTTTAAGATTTTCAGACCAAACTTTCGAAATATGTAAAGCAGTAAATAGTCCTTCTTGCAAAATTTTATTTGACATGTATCATATGCAAAAAAATGAAGGAAATTTAATTAACAATATCAATAGTGCATGGGATGAAATTGGGTATTTTCAAATTGGTAATAACCCAGGAAGAAAAGAACCAGGCACTGGAGAAATGGATTATAAAAACATCTTTAAAAACATATACAACAAAGGCTATAGAGGTATTTTAGGAATGGAGCATGGAATGGCAGGTAAAGAAAAAGAAGGCGAATTAGCGCTCATTAAAGCCTATAGAGATGCCGATAGTTTTTAATTAAAATCTTTATAAATTAGTATATAAGAAAGCCGACTAAAATTTAATTGAGTCGGCTTTCTTTATTTAAAAATGGATTGATCGCAATAGTATAATTAAAATATAAATTATTTAATAGATACTGGAACGTCTAGATTCTCCCAGCTCAAAACAAATCCTTTATCGTTAATAGTGTACACCAATCTTTCATTTAAAGCGGCAGATTTTTTTGGGGTTACTGTAATTCTTAAAACATCTTTTGTAGGATCTTCTGTAGTAGCGCCATCTTTTTTAACTCCCCACTGATCGGTTTGAGAATTCAAAATTATAGTCCATTCATTTTCTCCAACCAATGCAAACAAACTATACTTTCCAGCAGGCAATGCTTTCCCGCCAACTGTAATGTCTTTGTCTGTTTGAAAACTCGTTGCTTTATTTGCACCTGCTCTCCATACTTTATTGTAAGGAACCAAAGCGCCCCAAATTTGCCTTCCTTTTACAGATGGGCTACTGTAACTAATAGTAATAGTAGCATCGCCAACTTTTCCAGTGGCTGTTGCTGCAGGGCTTGCTTGAGACCAGCTTAAGGTAGTGGTTATCAACAAGATAACTGATAAGAAAATTGCTTTAATAAGTTTCATTTTTTTTATTTTATGTTTTTGTGGGATGTTTAAAGTTAGTGATTTATTGAATAAATAATTTATACATCATCTTAATAAATACATTATTTTTAAAATCTAATTTTTAATAAATCAAATCAACTTGTCATGTCTCAAAACGCATCACGTAGAACCTTTTTATTACAAAGCTCATTAGCATCATTAGGCGTAATGCTTGGTGGAAAATCTGCTTTGGCTAGTAATTTCTTTCAATCAAAGCCCAATTCGCTAATTAAAGGCGTACAAATAGGTGTAACTACTTATTCATACAGAAGCATGCCTGGTCATCCAGATTTGTTATTGCAATATTGTATTGATAGCAATATCAATGCCGTTGAATTAAAAGGAGACGAAGTGGAGGCTTATCTGGGCAAACCTTTAAGCACTATTAAGATGCCTAAAAAAGCTGCAGGACAATCCGCAGAATTAAGCGATGAACTAAAAGCACAAATTAAACAATACCAAAAAGATGTAGCCAATTGGAGAGAAACAATTTCTATGGATAAGTTTGCCGCACTTGGTAAAAAGTTTAATGCAGCAGGAGTATATTTATTTGCATATAAGCCTAATTGTATGGCCCCTGAAAATACAGACGGAGAAATTAACTATGCGTTAAATGCTTCAAGAGCATTGGGTGCGAATTCGGTAAGTGTAGAATTGCCTTCAGATGCTGCTCATACCCAAAGACTTGGAGACCTTGCTAAAAAAGCAAAAATATATATTGGATACCATGCACACTTACAAGCAACAGAAACTGCTTGGGATGTAGCATTGGCGCAGTCTACATATAATTCATTAAACCTCGACTGCGGACACTATATGGCTGCAGGAAACACCAAAGAAAGTTTATTGAACCTTATTGAAACCAAGCACAAGCGCATTACAAGTATGCATTTAAAAGATAGAAAAACAAAAGCAAATGGTGGTAAAAACATGCCATGGGGCGAGGGGGATACACCATTAAAAGAAATCTTAACCCTCATGAAAGAAAAAAAATACAAGATGCCTGCTACTATTGAATTAGAGTATGATATTCCAACAGGCTCCGATGCAGTGAAAGAAACTAAAAAGTGTAGAGATTATGCACAGCAATTATTAGATGCATAATATTTAAAATAGAATTTTATCTCAAAGGCAGTTAGGAAACTAGCTGCCTTTTTTTATAAAACCGTTGAAATTTTATTTAACTTACTTCTTTTAAATAATTTTAATAAAAAATGGTTGAAATAAAAAGAGTCGCCACTAAAATAGAGTTACAAAATATTTTAGACTTACAGAAAGCCAATATCAGAAAGTTAATAGGAGAAAACGAAGCAGGTAAAGAAGGTTTTTTAATAGCGCAGTATACAATGGAAATGATGGAAGCGATGCATCAATTTCAGCCATCAATTATTGCCAAAGACGGAGATGAAATTGCAGGGTATGTGGTAGTGACAGATAAAAACAGTTACGGTCAACATCCATTAATAGATGATTTATTTGATTCGATAGATAAACTGCATTATAATGGATCCTCTTTGAAAGAAGTGAATTATATTTTAGTAGGACAACTATGTGTTGCAAAAGCATACAGAGGAACCGGACTAGTTCAAAAAATGTATCAATATTATAGAGATTGTTTAAAAACCGAATACCGCTATTTAGTAACAGATATTGCCCAAGAAAATCCAAGATCCATCAAAGCACATGTAAAAACTGGTTTTGAAATTATTCATAGCATTCAATATGGAGGCATTGGTTGGGAGATAGTGATTTGGGATTGGAATAAATAGAAATAGAGCAGATAAGAAACAGCTAACAAAAAGAAAGAAACCAGGAATGAATAAAACGATCATATCCATAGCATTTTTTTTAACAGTCACACTAAATACCACTGTGATTGCACAAGCTTATGCTAGATGGACAGATGTAGAATTAAAACTTAATAACGGGATTGTTCAGCGAACAATTAATTTACCTAAAGTAACAGGTCAATTTTTTACTTCTCTTTATAAACCTGTTAATGGCGAGTTCGCTTATTTCCGAAATTTTAATACTGATTTTCAATTTGAAATCAATGATCAAACATATTCCGGAAAATCTACATGGGAATTAAAAAAAATTGAAACACTGACTGATAAAAAAAATGGAAATGGTGCATCAGTGGTACTTATAAGTGCTGATAAGTCAGTAGAACTAACCCTGCAATTTTTATTATATCCTGGGTCTCCTGCGATCAGAAAAAAACTAAAAATTAAAAATTTAACAAGTAGTCCGTTAAAGTTGGAATCTATTGATATTGAAAAATTCAATGTAACCGGTGCTACTTTCTCCTGGATATGTCATGACTATGGCAGGCGACGTTCTATTGGACCTTATGATGGTAATATGCAGGATGCGCTAATCACTGTGCATAATAGTGATTGGCAACAAGGAGTAGTAGTTGGAAATGAAGCAGCAGGCGTATTAAAACATACGTCGGTTTTTTGGCAGGAAGAATCTATCTGTGCGGGATTAACCCATAAAGATGCCATGTATCCGTTTAGAAAATACATTTTGCCCGGAGAAACATTTACAACACCACAGGTTTTTACAATGGTGTATAACAATCATAAAGATCCAGATGAAATCTTAAATACGGCAGTTCCTGATTTTGTAAGAAAGTATATGGGTATTCGTTTATCTGAATTGGTAGAGAAGCCAACATTTGTTTATAATACCTGGGTGCCATTCAGAAAAAATATTGATGAAAAATTAATAATGCAACTGGCTAAATCTGCTGCAGATGCAGGTATGAAAGAATTTGTGATTGATGATGGCTGGGCCGATAATTATGGCGACTGGAATATTGATAAAAAAAAATTTCCTAATGGGTTAAAACCTGTTTTTGATTATATCAAATCTCTGGGGATGAAGCCTGGCTTATGGGTTAGTGTTGGCAGTGCATCTCCTAAAAGCAAAATATTCAAAGCACATCCTGAATGGTTTGTTTTAGATCCGCAACAAAAACCTTTTAATCTGCATATAGAAGATACATCTATTGTAACGGCCTGCTTTAGTACGGGTTGGTATGATTATATAAAAGAGGTCCTTAAAAAACTTACATTAGAATTCGGGCTTGATTATTTGAAATTAGATTTTACCGTTGTTACAAGTCCATATCGGTTTAACAAAAACATGACAGGTTGTTATGCCGCTAATCATCCGATGCATAAAGACCAGCGTGAATCGTTCTACGTAAACTATGAAAGGGTATGGAAATTGTTTGATGAATTACATGACTCCAAACCAAGTTTATTTATTGATTGTACTTTTGAAACGATGGGAGGATTGCAATTGATTGATTATGCAATGTTGCAACATGCAGAAGGAAACTGGTTGTCGAATTTCAAAGGACCGGAGGCAAAAATTGACCTTCGCATACGTAATATGGCATGGTGGCGTTCACCGGCAATTCCATCTACAGCTCTGGTAATTGGAAATCCTGAAATGCAAGACACAGCCTGGGATTTGCATATTAAATCGTTGGCAGGTGCTCTGCCAATCATGTTGGGAGATCCCCGAAAACTTTCGCCTGCAGATTTTTTAAAATATAAAAACTATGCAGATTGGTTACAGTTGATGGAAAATAAACATCAAATCATGATGTATCGACAAGATTTACCAGGCTTTGGGGAACCTATGGATGGAATGTGGGATGGATTTCAACGTATCAATACAGATACTAGATCTGGTGGGATAGTAGGCGTTTTCAGACAGGGTGCATTAGATACAAAACGTACGATTTTTATAAACTATTTGAATCCTGAAAAGATATATCAAGTAAAGCAAGTGAATGGTAAAATAATAGCTACGCTAAATGGTAAAGATTTAAGATTTAAGGGTATTGATGTTGAAATGGAAAAAGAATATGACGGTAAACTATTTGAAATTAGTTTATCAAAAAAATAATCAAGTACTACAAAGAAAAATTGCACTTATTACTTGAACTTACAAGCATCAATTATGAAATATATCAGACTCAAAAATAAGTATAAGATTCTTTTTATAATATTAGGAATTAGTGTACTGTCCTTTTGTCCTGGATTAAATTTATTTTCTCAGAATATTATTTTTAATTCGGTCTCCGGCATTTATCCCATTCTTGACACATTTAACCATCAGTTTAAAAGTGTAAATAATTATTTATTACCGCAAGGAGTGTTAAAATCAATCTATGTTTCACCTAATGGAAATGACGCCAACCCTGGAACGATTGAGAAGCCAATGTTAAGTTTTGTTAAGGCACAATCTATTGCAGAAAAAATGTCCCTAACAAATAAGGTAGAAGTAGTTTTTCTAAAAGGAACTTTTTATTTGAATCAAACTATTCATTTAAGTACCGCTGCTAATAATATAGTTTTTAGATCTTTTGAAGAAGGTGGGGCAGTATTGAGTGGAGGAAGTTTGTTGCACCTTAAGTGGAAGCCTTATAGGGATGGGATTTTTGTAGCAAATTTTCCTAAAAATGAAACCATAGACCAACTGTATATAAATGGAGTTCGACAAAGAATGGCAAGATTTCCTAATGCTATTTCAGGCAAAAATGTATACGATACTTGGGAGCTTAGTCATAATATAACATCAGATTCTACTTTTAATCCTATTGACCCTAAGCGAATATTGAAATGGGAAAATCCATCTGGCGCATATTTGCATGCCATGCATAACTCATTATGGGGTGATATGCATTGGTTGATAAAAGGCAAGTTAAATGATGGTAATCTCGATATGATTGGTGGATGGCAAAACAATCGCCCATCAACTATGCATCCAGTTTATAGAATGGTTGAAAATGTTTTTGAGGAATTGGATGTGCCAGGCGAATGGTTTTTTAATAATGCAGAGCATAAACTCTATTATTATCCAGAACAAACTACCAATTTAAAAACAGCAACAATTGAAATTGTTCGGTTAAGGAATTTGATTGAATTCAATGGTACAAAGGAAATGCCCGTTAGAGGAATTCAATTTAAGGGCTTTGTTTTTAAACATGCTGCTCGAACATTTATGGACAATAAAGAGCCCCTATTAAGATCCGACTGGACGGTTTATAGGGGAGGTGCAGTTTTTTTTAACGGCGCGGAAGATTGTACGGTTTCTGATTGCGAGTTTGATCAAGTAGGTGGCAATACAATTTTTATAAATAATTACAATCGTCGCATTTCCATTATTGGCTGTTACATTCATAATAGTGGTGCTTCTGGTATTTTATTTGTAGGTGATCCTAACTCGGTCAGAAGTCCATTATTTCAGTATTCAAAACAAAATTATGCAACCATCGACAGAACGCCAGGACCTATAAACAACAATTATCCTGAAGATTGTTTAGTTGAAAATTGTTTGATTACATTAACAGGAAGAGATGAGAAGCAGACCGCGCCGATACATATATCGATGTCTCATCGAATCAGGATAAATCAATGTAGTATTTATGACGTGCCACGAGCCGGGATTAATATCAATGAAGGAACATTTGGAGGACATATTATTGAAAATTGCGACGTTTTCAATACCGTATTAGAAACCGGTGACCATGGTAGTTTCAACTCTTGGGGGCGTGATCGTTATTGGACTGTTAGTGCGAACGAAACATCTACAGAAGTAGCTAAAGATAATGTATTGCCTTTTTTGGATATGCTAGACAAAAATATTATTCGAAACTCCCGTTGGCGTTGTGATCATGGTTGGGATATTGACCTAGATGACGGATCTACCAATTACGAAATTTATAACAATTTACTTTTAAACAGAGGGTTGAAACTTCGTGAAGGATATTCACGTATAGTAACGAATAATATTATTGTAAAAAATGGATTACATCCGCATGTGTGGTATAGAAACAGTGGGGATGTATTTAAAAACAATATAGTTTTTAAATCCTATCAACCAGCAATTATGAATTCGGTAATTCCAGTGAATGGAAAATGGGGCAAGGAGATTGATTATAATTTCTTTGTAACGGACAAAGCAACGATGCTCAAGTATATCAAAAATGGGTGTGATTCAAATTCAATCAATGGTAATCCTTTATTTATTAATCCATTAATAGGAGATTTTAGAGTTCAACAAAATTCATTAGCAATAAAGCAAGGGTTTATAAATTTTGATATGAATCATTTTGGAGTAACAAAACCATCATTAAAAAAAATAGCAAAAACGCCTTTGTTACCTGAAATTAATATAGACTTTAGTGAAATAGTATCAACCAATATATTAAAAAATGCAACTTGGATGAATATGATAATCAAAGAACCAAAAGGTGAAGAAATGTCGGCGTTTGGACTTGCCTTTAATGCTGGTGGGGTTGCATTGTCAAATGTGGATATTAGTTCTGAAGCATATAGTTTAGGATTTAGAACAGGTGATTTAATTCAAATGGTGAATCAGTTTAAAATAACAAGCCTAATAGAATTCCAAAACTATTTAAAAGTAAATTCAAATAATTCTTTACACCGTTTTATACTCATACGTAATCAAGCAAATTTCGAATTAGTAATTAGTAAAAAAATCCCCAATATTTATTAATCAAGGGTTTCAGTTAATCTAGTATAGCCTTAATAGGATCGAGTTTGGAAGAATTTGCTGTGGATATTAGGTCGAATTCGCACCTAAAACTTAATTAAAAAAAATCCCCCTTGCAATTGCAAAAGGGATTTATATTGAAACTAAACACACGCTATTCTTCAGACACCACAAAAGTGATTGACTGTTTGTGACGGTAAACTACATTTAAGCCATTTTGAGTAGCAGGTACCCAATTTGGTCCTTTTATAATCATTCTTTTTGCTTCTTCAGCAGTGCCATAACCAGGGTCGTTTTCAGCTTTCACATCTGATATGCCACCATTTTTATCAACAATAAATGAAACTATTACGGTGTATTTTCCTACACCTGCACCATTCTTTATAGGCAGGTCACGGTTTAAGTTACGCTCCAAATATTTTACCCAAGCAGACAAGCCTCCTGGAAAACTAGCGGGCACTTGAGAGACTGTAAAAACCTTTTCGTAGTTTTCTTTGCCATTTACATTACTATCTAGAAAGAAGGATCCTACAACTTTCCAGTTTGCACCACGAACTACTTTGCGTTTCATGCGAGCGGAATCTGAATCCTTTTCTTTCTCTTTAGATGCATTAAAATTAGTTTTCATACTAATTTCTATGGCGCCATTTTTACCTTTATCGCCATATTTTTTTATTGCATCTTCAGGTGATAAAATATTAAAACCAGCTAGTTGGTCAATTTTTAATGTCTTTAAAGTTTCCTCTTTATTTACTACCTCCTTGCCGTTAATAAAAATTATTTCTTTTGTAGTTAATAATTTTGGTGGCGGCGGTTTAGTAGTGTCAATTTTCTGCTGAAAAAGACTTTCCGACATGGCATTAATTTTTGTTTCAATTTTTTCTTTAGCGTGTACCCTAATAGAAAAAAATGAAATACTCATAAGTAGTAATGGCAATAACATTACTCTTCGTAAATAACTGAATCTGGTGTTTGTGTTGTTTGTTAACATAATAAGCCTCCTTTTAATTGATGAATAAAAAAAGCTATGTTTAGTTTCAAAGAAGTGATTCCCATAATGGGTTTGTAATAACATTTTTGCAAAAAATTCTACGTTTTCATTGCCAACGGCCGCTTCGTCTGCAATAAATTCGTGAATGGTTTCTAGTTCTTTTTGAATAACCCAACAAAAAGGGTTTATCCAAAATATAGAACAGCATAATTGAGTGAAAAGCCTATCCCAAGTATGCTTTTGTTGTATATGCGTTAATTCGTGTGTAAAAATTTGTTTGCCACCTTCTTCTTCAAATGAAATAGTATTTTTCCAAAATAAATTATTTAAGAATGAAAAAGGGGCAGATTCTTCATTGGTTTGAATTAAATCAAACCCTTCCATTTTTGTTATGGGGGATTGCTTTTTAAGGCGATAGATTTTGAAAATATGATAACCACTTAACGCAATTAATACAATACTTATAACCATAAATAATTGCAAACAAATATCACCAATACTTATACTGTTAGATATTTGTTTAGTAGATCCTAGCATTAAATCTAAAGTTTCGCCAGAACCTATAAACACTGGTTTTTCATTAGCAAACCAATCGAATCGAATAATAGGAATAATTAAACTTAATACAAGTGAAGCCAAAAGATAAAACCGATTAAAATAATGGAATCGTTTATTTCTTAATGCAAGCCAGTAGTACCCAACAAAAATGCCAGAGAGCATACTAAGCTTTAATGTATATAAGAGTAAGCTAGTCATTTGATTTCTTTTTTAGTTGTTTTAATAACAGCTCTAAGTCTTGTATCGACATCTGCTTTTTATCTACCAAAAAAGAAATAACATTAGAATAAGAGCCTTCAAAATAGTTTTCAGTTATACCAGCAATGCGCTGTTCTGAGTAGGCCTCCTTGGTTACAATAGGATAGTAGAAATTGTTTCGATTGGGGTTTTGGATGCCCACAAATCCTTTTTCTACTAAAATTTTTAAAAGAGTAGCTATCGTGTTGTGATGGGCTTTCTGGTCTTGCAAATTTTCGAGGATATCCTTTAAGAATCCCCCCTTTTCAAGCGCCCATAGCACTTGCATAATTTGCTCTTCTGCCTGTGTTAGCTTTTTCATTGTAACTAATTATTTAGTCAAAAATATAGACTAATTATTTAGTCACAAAATTTATTTTTAAAAATGACTACTTGATTTTCCAGATATGAGTCAAAAACGCAATTTCTTACTCATAAATGTATTTATCAATCAATAATATTGAGTTTAATGCGCAATATTCTTATATTATGATTGATAAAATGTATATTTATGATTGATAAATTAAATATATGCCAAAGAGAACAGTTATAAATGATGAACAAATTATTCAATTTATTAAGGATAATCCAAAGTGTTCTTCTAACGATATTTTAAATGGATTAGGGCTTAATATAAGCATGGCAACACTTCGAAGAAAATTAGTAGAAATAAGTGCAGTTGGTTTAATTAATGCAATTGGGGAATTAAAAAGTAGAAAGTATGAGGTCAGCCAAGCATATGATATTATACGTCCAATTAATATAGATCAATATTTTGAAAAGGAGATTGATGAAAGAATCATTCAAACTGGTTTCAATCAACAATTACTTAGCAATACGCTCAAGCATATTTCTCTATTTACAGCACAAGAATTCGATTTTTTAAATGCGTTACAGTCTAAGTTTGTTGCTAATTCCGCCAAGCTGAGTAAGGCTGAATTTAAAAATGAGTTAGAACGACTAGCCATTGATTTAAGTTGGAAATCATCGCAAATAGAAGGGAACACTTATTCTTTATTAGAAACGGAAAGGCTTTTAAAGGATAAGCAAACTGCTGCAGGTAAAACCAAGGATGAGGCAACTATGTTATTGAATCATAAAGAAGCCTTAGATTTTATTATTAGCCAGCCTGATTATATAAGCCCTTTAACAATTTCAAGTATTGAAGACATACACAGTCTTTTAATAAAGGAGTTAGATATTTCTAGAAATATTAGACATAACAGAGTCGGTATTTCAGGGACAAATTACAAGCCTCTTGAAAATGAATTTCAAATCAAAGAGGCGCTATTAGAAATGTGTACAGTCATAAATTCGAGAGATAATATCTTTGAGAAGGCTTTATTAGTTTTGGTGTTGATTTCATATATACAACCATTTGCTGATGGGAATAAAAGAACCGCGAGAATTTTCAGTAATGCAATTCTAATACATAATCATTATTGTCCAATATCATTTAGAACAATTGATTCGATAGAATACAAAAAATCAATGTTGCTATTCTATGAACAAACAAATATTAATTCATTTAAGAAAATATTCATAGGCCAATTTGAGTTCGCAGTGAATACTTATTTCTAATAGCCTACAAAAAAACCCGATCCATTTGGATCGGGTTTTTAATTATTTTCTAAAACATTGTTATTTTAGAAAATAACTTGTGTAGCCAGAACAGGAGCAAGTTTGGATGAATTTGCAGAAGATGTTAGGGCGATATTAAGTTATTACTATCGTTTTCTCCAATTAGCTTCTAAACCTATAAAATCCTCTAAATGATATACTGCATCAGAATACGTGAACAAAATAGTTCTGTCATCTACAATAGTGTGTTTCTTTCTTTTGTCAACGCTCAATTTTTGTAAATCAGGAAAATACTTTAATGGAGAAATGATCATTCTGCCATCCTCCATTTTCAGGGTAATTTTTCCGGGCAAATCGAATAAAACTTTCTCGATGCACATAGTTTTATTTATTAAAGTAGAAGCCATGATTATTTTATTTTTATTGTAGTAATTTTTTTACCTGCTTTAACATTATTAAATGATTCAATTAATATCGCTTGATTTTCTTTAATCACTTTAATCGCTTGTTTTAGATCTGTATCTGTAAGACTCCCTTTTTCAGCTACCTTCAATGTTTCTAACCATATTTTAGCAGAACGTTGTCTATTTCCTTTTTCTTTTGCAATATGTAAGTGAGGTGGCTCATTTATTGCATCAAACGCAAAGATAAAAAAAGTCAAAAACTTATAAATCGCTATTTTAGGCATTCAACAATGTTTACTCAAATTTAAACCTAATTGGAATAATAAAATAAATATACTTGGCAAGTTGATGAAAATTAGTGTCCAGATTGGGCCTATTTTTTGATAAAAAACAAAAACCGACCCATTTGGATCGGTTTTTTATTATTTTCTAAAACCATTGTCATTTTAGAAAATAACAGTTTGTAGCCGGTACGGGAATCGAACCCGTCTTTGCCCCGTGAAAGGGGGCTGTCCTAACCGATAGACGAACCGGCCATTTTTAT
>JBAXPJ010000074.1:0-11825 GCA_037132335.1 Sediminibacterium sp.
GGGATTTGAACCCGGGACCTCAGGGTTATGAAGATTTTTTGAGAAAATGAACGCATTGATTTGTAATGTGTTATGTTTTGGTAAAACCGAAATCAACCGATTTCAGTCGAATTCAGGGGGTGTTTTCCTCACGCAGGGGTGTTGATAGAAAAGCGCAAAAAGGGAGCGCACATTTTTCATGGAATATGTTGGAACTTCCTGACAATTGGAAGGAAGTTAAATGAATTAAAAATTGTTAATGATGGAAATCCTCTAATAATTTATAACCTTTTTAGTCCACTTTATTGTGATGTTAGACAACTTTATTCCTGACTAACAGAGTTACATCCAATAACATTAATGCTATCAATGCACACCCCACTTGTATGCATATTGCATTGCTGTTATCCCCAAAAAATAGGAAAGCGAAAAATTTTGTTTTAATTTTTTGAAGAAAGTTTCAATTTACCAATGATTGGCACAAATGGCTGCTATTTAAATTGCTGCAAGGTCAGAATTTTCGTTAATTCAATATACTGACAAAACGTTTCAAGCTAAGATTTTACTTCGATTCGAGAATTATTTTCGATGGCTTCATTCCCGTTGATTTAGCAAAAAGTGAAATACTGCCAGCTTTTTTTCCGGCTTTAATTATTACTAAGCACTTACCCTTCCATGTTTTTCTTTTTTGCTGCTGATAGCTCTCTAAACTTACAGGGTTGGCATTACCAACTCCGACAATTTCTGCATCACCACTAACTGAAAAATTAATCATTTTTTCACCTTCAGGGTTAATATTCCCCTGTTTATCAACCAACTCAACTGTGATGTAACTCAGGTCCTGATTATCTGCTTTTAAAGTTTTTCTATCGGCAGTCAACTTTATTTTGTCTACTTTATCTGCTGTAGTTATATGGGTTTGCTTTATAATTTTACCTGCACTATACCCGACAGCTTTTATTTCACCTGGTTGATAGGTAACAATCCAGCTTGCCATAAATTGGGTTGATTGATTGGTCAGTTTTCGACCTAGTGACTTGCCATTAAAAAATAATTCTGCTTCCTCACAAGACGAATACACACTTACTTCCATTGGTGTATTCTTTTCAACTTTCCAATTCCATTCTGGTAAAGCATCCATCCAATTCCATTTACTCCAGGATTCAATATTAGGATTTAATTTAAATGAAGGTATAGGCGGCTTTACAAAAACAGACAACTGATTTTTTTTCCAAAGTACATCCCGGTAAAAAGATTGTGGCCTTTTCCATCCGCAAATATCAATATCTCCACAAAAGGCAAGATTCCAGGGAAAAAAATTACCGCTTTGAAAGTATCCCAACCAACCAATACTTGCCTCACCTATATAATCAATTGCCGTCCATACAAAATCCCCAATTACATAAGGATTGTCTTCCACCTCCATCCAGCTCCCAAATGCTTCCAGTGGATAAGACTCTGAACAAAATATAATTCTGTCTGGCTTACGATCATGATCTTCAGCATAAATTTTATTCTTTAAAGGATCTCCATCAACAGCATAATTGTATCCCGCTATATCTAACATTCCAAAAAATGGATCCTTATCCTTATTTAGGCCGTTTACAGCTGCTGTTACCGGTCTTGTTGAATCAAAAACTTTCAAATACTTTACCAATTGCTTTGCGGTTTCCACTCCCGCAGGTGATGCACTATTGGTAATTTCATTGCCAATGCTCCACATAATGATACTTGGATGATTACGATCCCTTAACAACATACTTTCGATATCCCGCTGCCACCAATCATTAAAATACAAATGATAGTCGTAAGGATTATTACCTAAATCCCACATGTCAAATGCCTCATCAATTACTAGCATCCCCAACCTATCACAGGCATCTAAAAAAGCGGGGCTTGGTGGATTGTGTGCACAACGGATTGCATTAAAGCCACTCGCTTTCAATAATTCCACTTTACGCTCTTCGGCCCGGTCGTAAGCCTTTGCTCCCAACGGTCCGTTATCATGGTGAATACAACCACCTTTTAATTTAGTAGTTTTTCCGTTTAGTTGAAATCCATTATTTACGCTAAATGAAATGGTTCGAATGCCAAAATTTTGCTGTTCAGTTTGTAGTAATTTCCCATCCTGATGTAATGAGGTAATAGCAGAATAAACAACTGGATTTTCGCAATCCCACAACTGAGGATTTTTGATTTCTGTCTCCCGGCTAATCGTATTGTTTTCGCCGGGGTTAAGCGTTATCTGAGAACTAACCGTAGCTACTTCCGTACCTGCTGGGTTTAACAATTTTATTGTAACATTTATTTTTGCGGGTATATCGCCTTTATTAACCAACTGCGTTTTTATGGAAATTTTTGCTGAGGATTGGTTTACAATTGGTGTTGTAACAAAAGTGCCCCATTGAGCTATGTGAACAGGGTTTATTTTTTTTATCCAAACATGCCTGTAAATGCCGGAACCCGAGTACCAGCGTGAGTTTTGGCCTTCGTTCTTAACCTCTACTGCAATAATGTTTTTTTTCCCAATTTTTAAATGCTTAGTAATATCATAATAGAAGCTAGTATAACCATAAGGATGATTTCCTACAAGTTGTCCATTTACATAAACGCTGGCATTCATATATACTCCGTCAAATTGGAGAATAAAATTTTTATCATGTTCATTTTCACTTACCTCAAAAGCCTTACGATACCAGGCTGTACCGCCTACAGTAAAACCTCCGCTAACCTGACTCGTAGCATTTGACTGAAATGGTGAATTTGTTCCTGGTAAATCTTCAATACTCCAATCATGTGGCACATCTATTAAGCGCCATTTTGAATCATCTAGTAGTGGATTTTGGGCACCATAAAAAGCCCCTTTGTAAAAATGCCAATTCTCATCAAAATTAATCAGGTTATTATTCTGAACCTGTGCTATTGCGATATTATAAAATAGTAACCCTGCAATAAATACAAAAGCGTTTTTTTTCATATTGATGTTCTATTTTGTTTTTAGTATTCTAGTTAAACTTTAACATGGTGATTGATACAGCATCTAAGTTCAAAGAAACGGCATTATTCGTCACTGTAATATCACTAAGTTTTGTCCATAATGGATTCGTATCCGTATCGCCTGTTCCTTTTAAAACCCAAACTTCCCCATTGGTATTACTGTAGTTTAAAATGCTGACACTTACTGGCTGAGGGACTTTATCTTTATTGACGAGAAAAATATTCATTTTTGCGGTTGCGATATTACAAGTAACATAGGGGCTGATTAATTGATTTTCACTAGTAGCTACTACCATATTATTTAAAAGGTTATTTCCAAAAATAGCTAACCCTTTGCCAATAGCATTTGCTTCACCATTGGCATTTATTGCATCATACAAAATATCAGGCTTTTCTAAGTTGGTTATCCAACGTGTATTCCAAAGACAGCTTGCAAAAAGTTTTGGTTGTAGCAAGGCATCCCCCAACATTTGAAAATTTGCAAGGGCGTGTCCCATATTATTTATGTTTGTCCATCCCCTATTATAAAAATCTATAGCATTGTATTCACTTATTATTACTCCAATACGTTGTTTATCGGAAGCACTGGCAAAGTTATTAATGGCTGAAACAGCAGCAGTAATTTCACTATTCAAATCTCCGGTAAAGCTGCGAAAATAATCGTAACCTGTAAAGCCATCAGGCAGGTAATTGCTGGCAGCCAAAAAATCAATTTTTGACACCGCATTGCTTTGTAACAGTGTTTGCCACCATTCACTTTTACCATTGGCTATAATTTTAATACTTGGATCAATGGTTCGCATAGTATCTGCAAATGCAGCTATGTCTATGGCATAGTTTGCAGGAGTTACCGTGCCTTGATTGTCGGATGAGTTCCAGCTTTCATTGCCTATCATCCAATGTTTAATGTGATAGCCCTTTACTATATTGGCATATCGCACCCATTCTTTTGCATTGGCTAGCAACTCTGCCCTGGTAGGTATTGTACCGCATTTACTAGTGCTGTACATGGCATCGTAAGCAACAACAACAAGAGGTGTAGCGCCTGTCTGCCTGCATACCTCCATATATTCATCAAAATCAAGTACGGCAGCTTTTGCAGATAAGTCGGAATTAAAAAAACGGCTATCTTTGGCTGGGTAATCACAATATGCTGCATAGGGTGATGCGAGGGTGTAAGGTGACTTAGCAAACAGATAATTGTCTGATTTCTCACCTCCCGGATACCTCAAAAAATTAGTCCCCATTTTGCTTATAGCGTAGATTGTAGTGGCAAAAGTTTGTCCAGGCAATACAGCATCATCCATCAGGTAATTAAGGTTAATGCCAACCTCAAATCCGGTAAGGTTTCGGATAATATTTTTGGCATCTATAGCTATGCCAATGGTTTTTGTAACAGGCGGAACGATAGATGCCAGAGGTAAGTTTTTCTTACTACAGGAAATGCAAATAACAACTAAACTTAAAATAAGGAAGTTTTTCATATCATCACAATTTTCTTAAATGTTTTTTTATAGCAGCAAACCATTTTCCCGCCATCTTTTTTTCACCAATGGTATTGGGATGTATATCATCGTACATATCAACAGCAGGATTTACACCTGTAAACTGATCAACTATAATAATGGGTGAAGCAGTGGAACTTTTTGCTTTGCCATACTGGAGGATAGCTTTGTTAAATTCTATTACAGCTTTTGCATATTCAATATCATTATTGCATAATTTTTTATCAGCCCATGCAGCACCAAGCGGTGGGATTTGCGCCAGAAATATTTTTACTGATTTATTTTTCTCTCTTAATAATTGAATGACCGTATCAATATTATTTATTGCATCCCTATTGGTAACACATTGAAATACTTCGTTGGTGCCAAATTCCAGCAGTGCAATATCGGGTGTGTAAGTTAGCAGCCAGTCTCTAATATTTCCTCTTTGCTTATCCCAGTCAGGCTGGTTTAATAAATCACTCGCCTTCCAGCCGGAGTGACCATCATGATCCATATCAAAATCTGCATTGGGTACATTGCCACCTATGTTGGGTTTATCCCACGAGCCTATAAAATCAAAATTATAATTTGCTTTGTGCAACATTTGCCATAGATCTCTCCTGTAACTATTGAACATGTTTGAACCATTGGTAAGTGAATTTCCCAATGGTAAAATATTCATCGTTTGTTTATTAAAAACAGTAAGCATAAAATTTTGATGAAGGGTAGTATCACCGTTTGATGCAGTTATTTGTATGGCGTATTGCCCCGTTTTTTTTGCTATGCCTGATAAAATATTATTTTTTGTATCGAAAGATAGCCATGAAGGGAGATTGAGGCAGGAGAATTGTATTGTTTTTTTGGAAGAATCTATAACGGCAACATTATATGTGTATTTTTCATTTACTGCCACACGATTTACAATAGTTGATTTAAAGAAAACTTTTTGTGCATTACTTACAAAAGCATTGGTAAGTTGTAAAAATACTAAAGCTATTATAAGCAGATATTTTGTACTTGGTATCATGGAATCCATTTTATTATAGGTTTGTTTGCCACCATTTTAATTGGCAACCAGATATATCTTGAATCCTGCAGGTTTATTTTATTCCATACATCAGCCATAAAAAGAAAAGTATTTGGTTGACCGGTAATAGGAATTATATAAGTGCCTTGTGCACCGAATGTGCTTTCGGCTCCGTTGCCCGAACAGGGATTGTCCATTTGTTGCCACTCGCCTAATAAATTATCAGCAACAGCATAAGTTGCCGGGTTAGGCGACCAACCTGTACAATCAGAAGTAATGAGATAATATTTTTTATTGTATTTAAAAACCGCAGGAGCCTCCCTGTTTTGTGCAGAAGTTATACGTGTGTAAGTTGTTGTTGGCGATAAATAATCATCATTCAATAAACAAACATGCATTGTTTTGTTTGATTCGGACGAATAAATTAAATATGCTTTGTCGTCATCATCTTTATACAAGGTCATGTCGCGGCTCATTTGTCCGTTGGGTTTTACGCTGCCGAGATATTTATACGGTCCCTGCGGTTTATCACTTACCGCAACGCCTGATTGAGAATAACCATAATCATTAGCATCAACATGCATCCACATCACAAATTTTTTGGTACTTTTATTATAGATCACTTTAGGGCGTTCCACAACTTTACTGGTATCAAGGTCGTGATTGGGTTGGCCAATTAATGATGGTAATGCAACGCCTTCGTATTTCCATTTCATCAGATCTTTGGATGAATAACAACTTACACCGCCGGCAGGCACACGGTAATCTTCCCATTGCTGGCCCGGCACTAACCAGTTTTTCCCTTTTTTAATTTCTCCAAACCAATAGTAAGTGCCGTTATGTAACAGCAGTCCGCCGCCATGTGCATTAATAGTATTTCCTTTGGTGTCTTTCCAAATTGTGGCATTTGGTTGTGGTGGAATTTTTACCTGCGCAGTAGTTTTTAAATTGAAGGCAAGTAAAAAAAGCAGGCAATTTATTTTCATTTCAAATTTTTAATTCTTTAATTGAAAAATAGATCTGTACTCGGGTATAAATTTTATACCCTCTATTCTTGAAATTCCCGCAAGCGCAGGTATGGTTGCACCAGCTTTTGGATAACGATCAAACAATATTTTATCATCCACCTGCAAAGGGAATATTTTTATTAAAAGTTTACGGCATTGCAATTGACTACCGTTTCTTTTCAAGTCAACTACCCAATTGGTATTGTTGTTGTAATTATCTGCAATAAGTTTATGCTGCAATCGTAATTCGGAACGTACACCAATATAATTTGCGGACAGGTATAAATTGTTCAACCCATTTAAATAGTCACAAGGCATATCAACAACATATTCGGTAAATCCTTTGTACATATCATTAAAAGCAACCGGCTTTGCCATAATCTGAGGAGTAGAAAAAAAATTGGCAAATGTTCCCAGTGGTGCAGGATAATAATATTGTTCTGCCAAACGCCATGAGGAATCTGTTGCAAAACTGATCTCGTCTGTATTAAAATATTCTACTATTAACCTGGCAGCAAAACTGTTATTGCCTTTTACAAAAGGAAAATCCATCATCAGGTTGTTATCTCCTTTTTTTACGTAGCCGGTAATATCTATTGGGCAAATGCGGCCTGTATCCGGCAACTGGTTTATCCATATATTATTTACCTGTATACGGCCGTATGTTGGTAAGGCAACATATAATAGTGCCGATTTAATTGCAGCAGCATTGTTTAAATTAAACTCTTTAGAAAATAATTTGTGGTACAATTCATTCTTTGCATCAATATAATCAACAGATGTTTTTAACCATTGTGCATTATCCAATATTTTATTTGATGTGATTTGCGGCTTTGCAGTATTTTCTGTTACTATATTTTGATACAAAGAAAAAATTCCTTCAGTACCTGCTTGCTTCATACCATTGATTGATGAATTGTTGGAAAGCATCAATACAGTTTGCTTGTTATTTTGTCCAATAACATTCAGTTCACTACCAATTAAATATAATGTTTCTGCAGATAGAAAAAATTGTTTTTTGTTTTGATCTTTTAATATCCAAGATTGTAAAGCCTGCGCTGCTGTAAGCACTAATATTTTTTCACGGCTGCCATTTTTATTGGTGATGCTTATTACACAATTTGTTCCAGGCTGTGTTGCGGTTACAAGCCAACGGCCATTAATCTGTACAACTTTTGCATTGCTTACATCTACTTTATCTATATTATTATTTTCCAAACAAAACTCCGGCGCTGCTTTTACAGATTGTGTAAATACCCAAATATTTTCATTTGCAGTGTTTGATATTTTACATAATGGTTGTGCAGTAGCGTATCTTAAAGTCAACCCGTTTAAATCCATATTAACTGGCCAAATGAAAATGCTGCTGTCTTCTATATTAATTGGTTTTGATGGAAAAAAAATTTCATCATCTTTTAATTTTACTTTAAACTGTATGTTGGTTCTTTGCGGCTTGGCAGTAAAGCGGCAATAATTTATTCCAAACACAAAAGCGCTTTTTTCACTTGCCCTTACTGCATATTGAAAGCCATCTTTATTTACAGAAAAGAAAGGTTGCATCGGTGCCAATGCTGTTCCAAATTCGTTAAGAAAATAATTTATTTTTTTTGCCTGGTAATAAGATGGCGCCAATAAACCATTCTCGCCAACTGCTGCCTGAAAGTCGTACGATATTGCCGGCGTTTCACTCCAGTTGCCAGTTTCATCCATATCCTCATTCATGCTGGTGTAAATACCCCTGGGGTTACTGCCGCCTGCAAAAACATAATAGCCCAATAAATTACTGCCCGATCCAATACGGTTAGTTGTCATGGCAAGCCCATCATATTTTCCAATTATAGAACGGCGATGTCTTGTAGTGTGAACACCCACACCCATTTCACAAGTAAAAAAAGGTTCATCTGCATAATCCATGTATTGATCTTTTTTTTGTGCCAGACCGTTACCTATTTTATCATCGTTGCGAAAAGGGTTGAATTCAAAATCGCTGCAATAGGTCATCTTTTCAATCGTTGGGTCCCAGGGCTGATCAGGATAACCACCCCAAAGCGGTATTACTTCTCCCGCAGGCACAGAACCATCGCCCCAGCCGGTTACAGTGTACATTGGCACATCCATACCATATTTTATGGCATTTTGTTTTAACCATGCAATATGTGCTTCTCCTTTCTGTCCTCTTGTATATTCATTCTCTAATTGTATCGCCATTACAGGTCCGCCATCTTTATACAACAAGCCTTTCATTTGTTCACCCACCTGTTCAAAAAACTTTGAAACGTATTGCTGGTACACCGGATCGTTTGTTCTGTTCTTAATATTTTTTTTACTGAGTATCCAGTCTGGCGTACCGCCATTGCGAGCCTCGCCATGCACCCAAGGGCCAATACGTGCACAAACCAGCAAATCATGCTTTGCACACAATTGTAAAAAACTTCTGAGATCTTTATTACCGTTCCAGTCAAATTGACCTTCTATTTCTTCGTGATGTATCCAAAAAATATAGGTAGAAATGATGTTGATACCACCGGCTTTCATTTTTAATATCACATCTTCCCAACGCTCTTTTGCTATACGGGAATATTGCATTTCTCCCATTACAGGTAATTTAGGAATGCCTCCAAGAGTTAGATAACGGGTATTAAGTTTTATCTCTTTTCCTGCTGGGCCGGGGTTACCCATTTTATAATGCCCTTCTTTTGCCTGCATTGTTGCTTTGGATGCATCGATGCTATAAACAGTTTGAGCCTGTAAAAAATTTGCAGATAACAAGGATGTTGTTAAAAGAAAAATAAAACGCTTATTTACTTGCTGTTGTTTCATTAATTATTTTTTGCTGCCTTTTAAAAACTTGCGCCAACACCTTTAGTCTGCACCGCATTACCGTTAAAATCTTTACCACCGGTTGGTATGTTAAACAACTGCTGAATATCTATTCCGCCATTTAACAATATCGGATTGGTTGCTTTTACCAATAAAAAAGCAGTAAGCATTTTTGCATCGGTAATATTGATAGTGTTAATGTTGGCAAAAGCAGGGTCAATGTTTAATCCTGTTTTTACACTATTCAATATTTCCTGGTGTTTTTGATTGCGCCAGCTATCAAAATTGGTAATACCATTTACATTAAACCCGTTGGTTAAACTATACCAGCAATTACCAAAGTATTTACTGATGGTATCGGCGCCGGAAATAATTGCTGTATTGCCTACAAAAATATTATTGTAAAAAAAGATATCCTTATTTGCAGCAGCAACAGAATAATTTACTGCTGCGTTTTTATTATTGTAGATGGTATTATTATAAATAAAACATTGCTGCAAATTATTGTTCGCACTAAGATTCCATATAAAGATGCCTGCCTTTGCTGAAGACACATTACCATCATTAATGCTAATATTATATCTTATTGTATTGTTCTTCCACACAGATGCATTGCTGTATTGAAACAAACCAATGCCGCTACCTTCATTTTCGTAAGACAAACAATATTGCAGTACAGAGTTTGTAATGCCTCCATCAAAATCAAAACCGCCGCCATCTTCGCCACCGGCAGAAGTTTTATTGCGGTAAGAAAGACAATGTTCAATAGTAATACTGTCTGCTTCCCATGCCCATATACCTACCGGACCATTTCCTTTTCGAGGCATATCCCAGCCATTATTAGTACTAGTACAATATGATATTTTTGCGTTTGTACATTGACTTAATATAATACCGTTACCACTATGGTTATTTAAATTGGTGGGATCACCCGGATTATTTTCTGCCCTGCAATATTTAATATCGATATTGTGGCAATCTGTTTTTAAAAAATTTTCTCCATCAACCGAAATGCCTGCGGAACCATTGTTATATGCAAATACATTTTGTATGTTCATGTCTTTGCAGTTGCGTATATGTAAACCTGATTTTTGATAACCCGAGATGTCCAAATTATCTATGGTGATATTATTGCAATGGGCAATGCTTACCCCATCAGTTGTATTGCCTGTTTTTCTTCCTGCACCAATTACTTTAATATTTTTCAAGAGAATAAAACTGCTGTTGTTTATAATAATACCTTTTTTGGTAGTACTGTTAACAATGGCAATACCGCTGCCGTAAGAAGCAATTACCACAAGTTTTTGTGCAGCCCCCTCTGTATTATAATTTATTATTAATGACCCAGCAAATGTTTGCCCGCCTTTCAATAAAACAGAATCGCCAGCTTGAATTACAAGGTCTTTTATTTTTGAAATGGTTTTCCATGGATGTAATGCACTGCCGTCGTTGGTATCATTTCCATTGCTGTTGATATAATAAGCCCTTGGTATTAGTGCTGTGTCTCTTGAATTTGTATCAATTTCTGATTGGCAGGAAAACAGCAGTAGACTGTAGTAAAAAAGTGAACACATAAAGGAAGTATATGAGGATGATCTCATTTTAAATATCATAGTAACTTAAAAAGACCGGGGAATATCCCCAGTCTTTTTATTTATAATTTTTAGTAACCAGGATTCTGTTTCAGTTTTGAATTGAGATCAATCTCTACCTGAGGTATGGGAAAATATTCACTCTTGTTAGCTATAAAACTTACTCCTGTAAGATTAAGAGGCAACCTTGTTTTTTCTGTTTGCAAATACGTATTAATGTAATTATCTGCAATACCCCAACGTACGAGGTCGAAAAAGCGCTGGCCTTCAAGTGCAAGTTCGAGTCTTCTTTCAAAGCGAACCGCTTTACGTGCAGTGGCCTGGTCTGACCATGGTGTGTTGTATAAGCCAATGCTGTAATTGGCAGAGGCTGAATAGCCGCCAATATCATCATAAGTAACTTCTACCTGGTTGCCAGTTTTTGCACGATTACGAATGTAATTAACAAATGTTCTTGCTTTATCAATAGTACCCACTTCTACTTCGCATTCGGCTGCCCAAAGCAATACATCTGCAAAGCGTATGATGCACACATTTACTCCGCTGGTGAGCATATAATACTGTGCATAGTTTTCGCTGTACTTACCAAATTTTCCATTATCGTACCTGAAATTATTTTTTACAGGAACATAAGGACCGCCAAAAGCTCTGTCATTGATCCAGCCATAATCAGGATCGCTGCCGGGGTTACTTCCATAACCACTGTAATAAGATGGTGTTGTCCAATCTAAATAAGGCACTGCCCTTCTTCCTACTGTCCAATCCAAACGCGGATCTACAGTACCACTATACGCTGTGTAATATTCCCATCCTTTTACATTGGCATCATTGGTCATGTTAACGGTGTTAAAATTATCCAGCAAGGGTAAGCCAGATGCATCTGTTTTATAAGCATTCACTAAATTATAAGAAGGTT
>JBAXPJ010000075.1:0-11799 GCA_037132335.1 Sediminibacterium sp.
TGATTGCACCTTATTTAACAAAGATGAATGGTGTAAGCTTTGCAGATACTGCAACTATGCTATCAAGCTATAAAGCTGGTATTATTGCCTTGAATGCAGATACTTCCACTTTGGTTGATAGATTTAATGATGTTACGAGTTTGGCTAATACTAAATTAAATAAATCGGATACCGCTTCTATGTTATTTGATTATTTGGGGGCATTAAATAACTTAAGAAGTACCAAATTTAATTCAGATGATACTGCTAAATTGTTACAAAAAACTGATACTATAACTTTATCCAATCGTATTGATGCGCTTGCTTTAAGTAGTGGAATTATTGCAGCTGAAAAATTAAAAATATCCGATACTACTGCCATGTTGAGTGGTTATTTAAGTTCTATAATAGGTTTAAATGCAAATAAGGTTAATTATACGGATACTAGTTCCATGTTGAATCCTTATTTTAATGCAATACTTGGATCGGTAAAGTATACTGACACTTCTTTAATGCTGAGTCATTATTTAACTGAGTTGATAGCGCTAGGAATTAATAAGCTCAATAAAACAGATACCTCTGCCATGTTGAGCAATTATTTAAGTTCAGTAATTAATTCATTAAAATATTCGGATACGAGTAATATGTTGTCCAATTATTTAACTAGTTTAAATGATTTAAGAAGCACCAAAGTAAATTATACAGATACTTCAAGTATGTTGGTTAATTATTTGGCTAGTTTAAATAATTTAAGAAGTACTAAGCTTAATTCGGTTGATACGGCTAATTTGGCAGCTTGGAAATTAAATAAAGCAGATACGGCAGCTATGTTAAATAATTATTTAGCGGGTATGATTGACTTAAAAGCTAAAAAAGTAAATTATACAGATACTGCAGCTATGTTATTGAACTATTTAACTAGTTTAAATAATTTAAAAAGTACTAAAATAAATTTCACTGATAGTGCCTTGATGCTGGATAATTACAGAACGAGATTAAACTATTTAATGGATGAAAATGCCACTTTAGCATCTCGGTTAAATGCAAAAGAAAATATCAATAATAAAAGTACGAATGTAGCAACTGATGGGGGTTCTGATATCAAATATCCTTCTGTTAGGGCTATTAAAAATTATGTTGATGATGCTATAGTTGCTAATTCAACTCCAGATGCAACAACTACATCCAAAGGTAAAATACAGTTATCAGGAGATCTTTCTGGTTCAGCAGGTTCTCCAACAGTCCAGTCTGTCGGCGGATCTTCGGCTTCTGAAATTAATTCAGCTACTATCTTAGCAAATGCTGCCACTAATGCAAATACCAATAATGCCATCGTTAAAAGAAATGCTTCAGGTAATTTTTCTGCCAATGTAATTACTGCCACATTAAGTGGTAATGCGGATAATGTCAATGGGATTGTAACGGGCGCGCATGGAGGAACGGGGATTAATAATACAGGTAAAACCATCACATTAGGAGGGAATATTTTAACAGATGCTGATTTTACTATTGCAGGATCTAATGCATTAACTTTTAATACTTCTGGCATTACTAATATTACTTTACCAACAACTGGCGTATTAGCCAGTTTGGATGGCTCCGAAAGTTTCACCAACAAAGTAATTAATGGACTTACACTAAATAAAAGACCAACCGGATTTGTTATTTCAGGTGGAGATGTTTCAAAAACATTGACCTTAACTAATAATGCAACACTAAGTGGTACAAATACAGGAGATCAATTAATTACATTAACTGGTGATGTTGTAGGATCTGGTTATGGCACATTCCCAATTGATTTATCTGCGACTGGTGTTACATCTGGTACATATGGCGCCGCAACACAAACGCCAGTTTTGACAGTAGATGCTAAAGGTAGAATTACAAGCGTTTCAAATACCACTATTTCTGGTGTATCTACGATTGGTTCTGCATTGGAGAGTGCAAAAATAATTGTGGGAGGTGCTACTGGATTAGCCACTAAAGTAACGATGAGTGGCGATGTTACGATAAATAATTTAGGAGAAACAACGATTGGTAATAATAAAATCACTACTTCTAAAGTTTTAGATAAGGCCATCACATTTGCTAAAATTCAAGATATAAGTGCTACTGATAAATTACTTGGAAGATTTAGTCTAGGTGCGGGAGATGTAGAAGAAATTTCAACGATTGGAACTGGTTATGTGGTAAGAGAAGGTAGTCCAAGTTTTTCTGGAGCACCTACTGTACCCACTCCAGTAGTACTTTCTAATGATTTAACTATTGCTAATACAGCTTATGTAACAAGAGCAGTGGGGGCTATAAATGTTTCAAACATTACTGGAATTTTACCTGGTGCGAATGGAGGAACAGGGGTGAATAATACTGGGAAAACAATTACGCTTGGTGGAAGCTTAACACTTCAGGGTAATTACACTACTAAGTTTAGAACATTAGGAAATACTGATTTGACATTGCCTGTTTCGGGAACATTAGCAACACTTTCAGATATTACAGGAGGGGCTATTGGAGGAGGACAAATTACTGGAGTAATTTCACCTTTAAATGGAGGAACAGGAGTTGCCAATGATGCAAATAAAACTATTACATTAGGTGGCGCTTTAATAACAGATGGCGCCTTCGCTACTACAATAAGATCGACAGCAACAACAGATATTACATTACCTACTAATGGCACTATTGCTACTATAGACCAAAATGAAATTTTTACGAACAAAACCATTTCGGCTACAACTAATACGATTCAAAATATTGCAAATGCAAATATTAGTAGCTCAGCAGCTATAGCAGATTCTAAACTTGCAAATATTACTACTTCTGGTAAGGTTTCAAATTCTGCCACTACTGCCACTTCATTAAATACGCCTAGTACCATAGTTGCAAGAGATGCTAGTGGTGATTTTTATACTCGTACTGTTTTTGGAGATTTAAGTGGAAATGCGGCTACAGCATCACAGTTAGTTACACCTAGAAGTATTTTTGGAGTTGATTTTGATGGAACTGCAAATTTATCGCATGTCTTAGGTTCGCAATATGGAGGAACGGGATCGGCTTTTGTAAAATTTCTAGGTGCAAGTAGTTCTATCAAAAATTATATTTTACCAGATGCAGATGCCACCATTTTAACTACGAATGAAAAAGTGACTACAGCTCAAGGTGGAACAGGTGTTGCATTTTCCGATGCTAATTTAGTATTTGCTGGGCCAGTTTCCGGATCTGCAGCCGCACCTAGTTTTAGATCTTTAGTTGCAGAAGATTTACCAAGTGGAAGTAGTCAATATATTAACAACTCAACTTTACAACAAACCTCAGCTAATTTTAATATTAGTGGTAATGGAGTATTGGGTGGATATGTATCAGCAAGTTCTTTTAAAATTCCAAGTGGTTCGTCTGCGCATTTCTTAAAAGCAGATGGTTCTTTAGATACTAAGTCCTACGCATCTATCACCGGATCTGAATCACTCACCAATAAAACCATTAATGGTTTAAGTTTAACGCCATTAGCTATTGGATTTTCAATTGCTGGTGGTACAGCGCCAAAAACTTTAACAGTAAATGATGCATCAACAATTAGTGGAGATAATACCGGGGATGTGTCTTTGTCCGGACAAAATTATATGAGTTTAAGTAATCAAGTACTTACTGCCAATGCTGTTAATTTATCGGGAACAAATGTTACTGGGACATTGGCAGCAGCAAGGTTCCCAGGTTTATTAGGTGATGTAACCAATTCAGTGGGGGATTTAACGACCACTTTAAATGATGGAGCTGTTACCATCAATAAAATTGGTGCTAAAGCGGTGAGTTTTTCTAAAATGCAGGATGTAAGCATGCAAACTTTATTAGGAAATTCAAGTGCCTCCAATGCAGGAAGTATTCATGAAATTAAAATTGGAGGAGGTTTAACTTTAGATGCAAGTACTCAGACTTTAACTGCATCAGGTAGTGGAGGTACAGTGACAGGAGTAACTGCAATTTTACCTATTTCTTCTACAGGAGGCAATGCACCTGTAATTTCTATAAGTCAAGCAGGGGCAAATTCTAATGGATATTTAAATGCAACTGATTGGAATACATTTAACAATAAACAAGTTGCAGGATCTTATTTATCAGGTACGGTTTCAATTGCTAATGGAGGGACAGGTGCAACAGATGCAATTAGTGCAAGAAGCAATTTAGGTTTGGCGATTGGTACCGATGTATTAGCAAATCGAACTTTTGGAACTGCCGCCAATAGTGCCACTACCGATTTTTCGCCAGTAGCAGGATCATCTTCTATTACAACATTAGGTACCATCACAAATGGATCTTGGAATGCGACACCTATTTCAGATACTTATATTGCAAGTTCAGGATCTTGGAATGCCAAAGAAAGTGCTTTAACTTTTTCTAGTCCATTATCAAGATCTTCAAATACTATTTCAATTCCAGCAGCAACGGGGAGTGTCAATGGATATTTATCTTCTGCAGATTGGACCACATTCAATTCTAAACAAGGGGTAATTACATTAACCACAACCGGCACTTCAGGAGCAGCCACCTTAGTGGGTAATACAATCAATGTTCCTCAATATACAGGAGGTGGAACAGTAACCAATGTAGATGCTTTAACCATCGGCACATCTGGTTCAGATATTAATAGCACCGTTGCTAATGCAACAACAACTCCAGTGATTACTTTAAATATTCCTGATGCATCAGCAACATCTCGAGGTGTTCTTACGACTGGCACTCAAACTTTTGGGGGTGCGAAAACATTTTCATCTACTCCAACTTTTTCTACTATGACTGCTGGCTCTTTATTATTTGCTGGAACCAGTGGTGCATTGAGTCAAAATAATGCTAATTTATTTTGGGATAATACCAATGCCCGATTAGGAATTGGAACTACAGCACCATCAACTCCATTACATGTTTATTCTGGGACATATCAAAATGCTACTTTTGAAGCCTTAACAGATAATCAAGTAACCATATCTTCAAAAGCAAATAATGCAAGATCAGTTTTAACACTAGCTGGAACTGGCGGCGGACGAGGCTATTCGATTATTCAACAATCAAATGCTTCTAGTCCATCATTAACTACTTTAAATTTTAATAAATCATCTGATTTTACTGCAACTGGAAGTACTATGTTTTTTGATGCTTCCAATCAAGTGGGTATAAACACGATCACTCCCTCTGCAAGACTCAATGTAATTGGTACGACAAAATTAGAAGGTCAGACTACTATAAATGGAAGTTCTACTGCTTCTGGAGCAATTGCTCAGGGAGTAATTGTTTCATCTACTTTATCGGCTGCTGCTAATAGTGATGTTTTAATTGGCATGGATATAAATCCAACATTTAATAACGGGTCATTTACCAGTGTAAAAAACATTGGTTTGAAAGTGCAAGGAATGAATATATGGCAAGGTGGGGGTGCAATAAGTTCCAGTACTGCAGTGGGTAAAGATGCCTTGTATAGTAATACTACTGGAGCTGCCAACTCAAGTTTTGGATATCAAGCATTATACAAAAATACCACTGGGGATTATAATATTGCATTCGGATATACTTCATTAAATAATAATACGAGCGGAACCGCTAACAATGCATTTGGAATGCAAACTTTAACATCCCTATCTAGTGGAAGTTTTAATAACGCATTTGGACAAGTAACTCTAGGAAGTCTAACGACGGGTTCAAATAATACTGCGTTTGGGACTTCTGCTGGCAGATGGATAGCAGATGGTTCTACAGGCTTAACTTCTGCAACTAATAGTATTTTTATTGGCTATTATGCGAAAGCTTTAGCAGATGTTTCTAGTAACGAAATTGTGATTGGTTCTAGTGCAACTGGATTAGGAAATAATAGTACTGTTATAGGAAATTCAAATACTACTAAAGCACAAATATTTGGGACATTACAAACACAAGGAAATAAACTTTCTATTTCCGCGAAAACTGGAGCTTATACTATTTTAACTTCAGATCAAATAGTAACGGGAGATGCTACTTCTGCAGCATTCACGATTACACTTCCTACTGCAGTATCAAAAGATGGCCAAACATTTACGATTAAAAAAATTGATGCGAGTGCTTATGCGGTGACTGTGGGTACTACCTCGTCTCAAACCATTGATGGAAGTACTACCTATAGTTTAGCCACTCGTTACAAATATGTTACTGTGGTAAGTGATGGCGCTAATTGGATTATTGTAGGGGGGAATTAGCGTTTTCAAGTAGAATCGAATTTATCTTATTATATTGATTTTCAGTAAGTTGTAATTATAATGATACATCAATAGGTCTAGTTAAGGTAAGCTTTGGCTAATGCCTTACAAAATAGTGATATGGAGTCGCTTAGTCCAAATAGTTTTGTAGTATTTTTAATGAATTATACAAACTATGGGAATCATCAAAGTCATAAAAATTCATCCTAAGGATAATGTGTTAGTAGCCTTAACTAATTTGGTGAAGGGGGAGTCAATTCAGTATCAAAATGACACTTATATTTTAAAAGAGGATATTGAAGAAAAGCATAAATTTTTTATAAAAGATATAGAGGTTGGATCTTTCGTAACGATGTATGGTATTACGGTTGGGAAAATTGTTGTTGACAAAGTTGAAATAGGTCAACGCATGACAACACAAAATACCAAACACGAAGCGGATCCATATTCGTATCGTGGAAAAAAAATTACTTGGCAAGCACCCAATGTTTCCAAATTTGCGAATAAAACTTTTAACGGCTATCATCGAAGTGATGGAAAAGTTGGGACGGCAAATTATTGGCTATTTATTCCAACTGTATTTTGTGAAAATAGAAATCTAGATGTGATTAAAGAATCCTTACATCATGCTTTAGGCTATACCATTACCGATAAATACAGAGAATTTACAGATCAACTAATTAGTTCCTATCAACAAACCGGTCATATGGGCATTGATGAACAAACCGCTTTGGCGCCTATCACCCATAAAAGAATTTTTAAAAATATTGATGGCATCAAATTCTTAAATCATAGCGGCGGTTGTGGCGGAACTCGTCAAGACGCTTCCACACTAAGTAATTTATTAGCTGCCTATGCCGATCATCCTAATGTGGCTGGTGTTACATTATTAAGTTTAGGTTGTCAGCATTTGCAAATACAGGATTTTAAAGATGATTTACAAAAAAGGAATCCTCAATTTAGAAAACCGCTTATCATTTTTGAACAACAACAAAGTCAAAGCGAGGAGCAATTAATCAAATCTGCAATTCAGCAAACATTAACTCATTTAGTAGAAGCCAATAAAATTGAACGAACGCCTGCGCCTTTAAGTAAATTATGTATAGGGGTTAAATGTGGCGGCAGTGATGGATTTAGTGGTATTTCGGCTAATCCGGCAGTAGGTTATACTGCAGATATTTTGGTTGCATTAGGTGGCCAAATTTTGTTAGCGGAGTTTCCTGAATTGTGTGGTGCTGAACAAGAATTGTTAGACAGATGTGTGGATGAAAAAACAGCGAATAAGTTTATCACCTTAATGGAAGATTATAATAAAATGGCACATGCAGTGGGAAGCGGTTTTCATATGAATCCTTCGCCAGGTAATATAAAGGATGGATTGATTACCGATGCCATTAAAAGTGCAGGCGCTTGTAAAAAAGGTGGTACTGCACCTGTTGAAGATGTATTAGATTATACCGAGCCTGCCATAAAATCAGGATTACATTTAGTTTGCACACCTGGAAATGATGTGGAAGCCACTACAGGTAAAGCGGCGAGTGGAGCCACTTTAATATTATTTACGACAGGTTTAGGTACACCAACTGGAAACCCAGTTTGTCCAGTCATCAAAGTTTCTACCAATACAAAATTGGCTAATCGAATGTCAGATATCATTGATATCAATACAGGCGATATCATCGATGGATTAAAAACCATTGAACAAATGGGTGAAGAAATTTTAGAGTATTGCATAAAGGCAGCGAGTGGTGAAATTATTCCTAAAGCCGTACTATTGCATCAAGACGATTTCATACCTTGGAAAAGAGGAGTGTCCTTATAACTTAAATCATCATAAATCATTTAATATGTTTCAACTAAATAATAAAGTAGCATTGGTTACAGGGGGCGGAAGCGGTATTGGAAAGGAAGTTTGTAATGTGTTGGCCAAACAAGGTGCCGAAGTGATAGTATTAGATTTAAATACAGAGGCTGCGCAAGCAACAACCAATGAAATTATTTCCAATAATGGAAAGTCGAGTCGCATTCAAGTGGATGTTACAAATCAACAAAAAGTGTTAGAGGTCTTTAGTAAAATACCTGCTTTACATATTTTAGTGAATTGTGCCGGCATTTCACATATTGGCAATGCAATCAATACGACCGAAACTGATTTTGATCAAATTTTTAAAGTGAATGTAAAAGGAGTTTATAATTGTTTGCATGCGGCATTACCTTTAATGAAATCAAGTGGTGGTGGTACCATTGTTAATATTAGTTCTATTGCTGCTAAAGTGGGATTGTCGGATCGGTTTGCATATAGCATGAGCAAAGGGGCTGTACATGCGATGACAATGAGTGTGGCCAAGGATTTTATTAAAGATAAAATTAGATGTAATAGTATTTCCCCAGGAAGGGTGCATACTCCCTTTGTAGATGGATTTTTGAAGAAAAATTATCCTGGTCAGGAGGCAGAAATGTTTGATAAATTATCTAAAACACAACCTATTGGCCGTATGGGTTTACCCATTGAAGTTGCGCATCAAGTATTGTATCTATGTAGCGAAGAAGCTAGTTTTATAACAGGAAGTGACTTTAGCATTGACGGAGGTTTTGTTACTCTAAATAGTTAATATTTAAAAATTATAATTTAATAAAATGAAATTAATAAGATTCGGTGCTAGCGAACAAGAAAAACCAGGGGTACATATCAATGGGAAAAATTACGATGTAAGTGCATTTATATATGATTACGATGAATCTTTTTTTAAAGCAGATGGTCTACAACAATTATCAGCCTTAGTTCAAAAAGGTAATTTACCTGAAATTCCTTTGGACGTAAGAATTGGATCGCCTATTGCTCGTCCTTCAAAAATTGTTTGCATTGGTTTAAATTATGCTAAGCATGCTAAGGAAACAGGGGCGGCTATTCCTGCGGAGCCAATTATTTTTATGAAGTCTACTACTTCATTAACTGGGCCTTTTGATCATATCATCATTCCAAAAAATTCTGAAAAGACAGATTGGGAAGTAGAGCTTGCTGTTGTGATGGGTAAAAAAGCTAGTTATGTTAGTGAAGCCGATGCGATGGATTATGTTGCTGGATATGTTTTGCATAATGATGTAAGTGAAAGGGCTTTTCAATTAGAAAGAGGAGGTACATGGGATAAGGGGAAAGGTTGTGACAGTTTTGCTCCTTTAGGCCCATGGTTAGTAACAAAAGATGAAATAGCAAACCCTCATGATTTGCGTTTATGGTTATCCTTAAATGGTAAAATGATGCAGGACAGCAATACAGATGATTTAATTTTTAATATCCCACATTTAATTTCATATATCAGTCAATTTATGACATTGCTTCCAGGCGATGTCATTAGTACGGGAACCCCTGCTGGCGTTGGATTAGGCTTTAATCCAAATATTTATTTAAAGGAAGGGGATGTGGTTGAATTAGGAATTGATGGACTAGGAACTAGTAAGCAAAAAGTGGTAGCATATAAATAATTATTCAATTAAATGGTGTATATGAAATGGATTGTTCAAGTTTTTTATTTGGTCATTCCATTTATAGGTTTAGCTCAAAACACTAAGCCTAATATTATCTTTATAGTTACGGATGATCAAAGGTGGAATGCTTTAGGTGTTGCAGGTAATGCTATTATACAAACACCAGAGATGGATGCATTGGCCAATTCGGGTACATATTTTAAAAATGCTTTTGCTACTACGCCTATTTGTGCCGCTAGTAGGGCTTCTATACTCACAGGCTTATATGAAAGAACACATGATTACACTTTTCAGAAATCAAAATTACAAAAACCGTATGCCGATATTATTTTTCCAAAAATATTAAAGGAGCATGGGTATCATGTTGGATTTTTTGGAAAATTAGGAGTGATTATTGATAATGCAAAGCAGTATTTTGATGAAAGTGACTTTTATGATAGAGGGGATGCGGAAGATAGGAGAGGTTATTTTTATAAAACTATTAATAAGGACACCGTTCATCTAACTAGATATAGTGGATATCAAGCACAAGAGTTTATAAAAAATGCACCTACAGATAAACCGTTTTGCCTATCTGTATTTTTTAGTGCGCCTCATGGTCATGACCCTTCGGTCCAACAATATTTTTGGCAAGCTAAATCGGACAGCCTTTATAAAAATACTTTAATTCCAAATCCCTTATTATCGGAAGATAAGTATTTCAACCAATTGCCACTTGAAGTGAGACAAGGGTTAAATCGTACAAGATGGAAATGGCGATTTGATACTCCTGAAAAATATCAAAATAGTATCAAAGGATATTATAGAATGATTACAGAAATTGATAATGAAATTGGATCAATACGCCAATTATTAAAGGAAAGGGGATTGTCTGACAACACTATTTTTATCATTCTTGGAGATAATGGATATTTCACTGGAGATAGGCAATTAGCAGATAAATGGTTAATGTATGAAACATCTATTCGTGTGCCACTTATTATTTATGATCCAAGGAATCATCATCCTTCAAAAATAGATGCGATGGTTTTAAATATTGATGTAACAAAGACCATTCTTGAAATGGCAGGGGTTCAGCCCCCTAAGAATTACCAAGGCATGAGTTTGGGAAAATTTGTTACAAATGGAAATGTGCCTATTAATAGAAATTCAATTTTAATTGAACATCTTTGGAAGTTAAAAGAGATTCCATCCAGTGAGGGTATTAGAACTGAAAAGTGGAAATATTTTAGATATCGTTTTATAAATGCGCCTGAAGAATTGTATGATTTAAAAAATGATCCTCTTGAAACTATCAATTTAGCATTGAATACAAAATATGCGCCTATACTTAAACAATTAAGGCAGCTCTGTGATAAAAAAATTAAAGCATACCAATCAGAAAAGCTTTGTCCTGATGAGCCAGAGAATAAGGCCATCACTTTTTAATTCGATTTTAAATAGGTTAAAGCCCATTTGAGTAAACTATAATTATCTCTAGGGATTTGTAATTTTTTTATAATATTATATCGATGATTTCGTACTGTTTTCTCTGAAATAAATAAAATTTCTCCAATTTCCTTACTCTTTTTATGCTTTGCAATTAAGTCGATAATTTTGTATTCGGTTAAGCTTAGGTTACTGAGTAAGTCTTCTTTCAAATACTTTTTTTCAATATATTCAAATGCCAATTGCACACTTATTTTTACTTGTTCCTGATTCCATGGTTTAATGATATAGTTTAATGGATTGGTAGCAGATGCCTTTTCCATCATTTGGATGCTACTTTGTTCAGTAATATAAATAATTTCTATTTGTGTGAGTAGTGTAGAAACTTCTTTAACAAAATGAATGCCTGCTAAATCACCCCCTAAATGAATATTACAGATAGCTAAATTTGGCTTGAATTTTTTTGCTTGTTTTAATGCTTGTTCACAATCGTGAAATAAAACGGAGTCGTATCCAAGATGTAGTAATACTTCCTGTAAGCCATGCCCCATAGGAATATCGTCTTCTAGAATAAGAATCTTATTTTTACTCATTATTATTTTATATGTCCAACAACTCCTTACTCACGCAAATATTTTGTTTTATTAGATTGCAATAAAACTAATGTTATTATTTCGCTCTAAATAAT
>JBAXPJ010000076.1:0-11468 GCA_037132335.1 Sediminibacterium sp.
TTTGAAAAATGTTTGGATGCAGCTACCGCGCATTATCAATCATCCATTATTATTATTCATGGTGTGGGTAGTGGAAAGTTAAAAGATGAAATTCACGAGTTACTCAAAAGCAAACGCGAAGTGAAAAATTTCATCAACCAATACGATCCCCGATTTGGTTATGGCGCCACCGAAATTTTCTTTAAATATTGATTCACTACATTTGTAAAGACTACAAACCCGAGCTATCGCTCAACTTAGGTTGGGAGGAAAGTCCGGACAGCATAGGGCAACCCACCGGTTAATAGCCGGCCTCTCACGAAAGCGGGAGAGAGATAGTGCCACAGAAAATAACTACCATAAGCAATTATGGAAAAGGTGAAAATGTGCGGTAAAAGCGCACGGCTTTGTAAGGTAACTTATAGGGCGGGTAAACCTTGGGTGCTGTAATGCCATGTATAGGAACGTTTGAAGGCGGCTCGCTTGAGTTCCAGGGTAGGCAGCAAGATCCTGTAAGTAATTGCAGGGCTAGATAAATGATAGTTTAGAAACAGAATCCGGCTTACGAGGTTTGTAGTTGTTTTTATCCCACAAAACTTTCTATTCAAAACAAGTTTGGCAATCCTTCGGGCATTGCCTTATTTTTGTTGCCTATGACACAAGAGCAAATTAAATATATGAGAGACCGTGTAGTTGTCTTGAGGAGGTTTCTTTGACGTTGAGAACCGCACATATAAAGTAGATACAGATCGCCAACTGTCACTTTCACCGGGTTTTTGGGATGATAACCAAAGAGCCACTGCTATTGTGAAAGAAATTAAAGTAAATGAGTATTGGTTAAAAATGTACAACCAGGTAGCATCTGCCGTGGAAGACTTTGCCGTGCTCTTTGAGTTTTGGAAAGCGGCTGATGCCACTGAAGCAGATGCTAAGGAGGGTTATGATTTAGCCATTACACTAATTGAAGATGCTGAATTTAAAAGCACACTAAATAAGCCAGAAGACGAGCTTCCTGCCGTTTTGCAGATTAATGCAGGCGCAGGTGGTACAGAGAGTCAAGACTGGGCAGAAATGCTTTTACGCATGTATAGAATGTATGGTGAAAAGCAAGGTTGGAAACTTACTGAATTAGACTATCAAGACGGAGACGGTGCGGGCATTAAAAGTGCCACTATTCAATTTGATGGAGATTTTGCATATGGATTTTTAAAAGCCGAAAGTGGGGTGCATCGATTGGTGCGTATTTCGCCATTTGATAGCAATGCCCGAAGACATACATCCTTTGCCTCTGTTTTTGTATATCCATTAATTGATGATACCATTGAAATAGCCGTGAACCCCGCCGATTTAGAATGGGCTTTTTATAGAAGTGGTGGTAGTGGCGGACAAAATGTAAACAAAGTAGAAACCGCTGTTCGTTTAAAACACGGCCCAAGTGGATTTATTGTGGAATGTCAACAGTCAAGAACACAAGGAGAAAATAGAGAATTGGCTTTGAAAATGTTAAAGAGCAGGTTGTACGAAGAAGAATTACGCAAGCGCCAAGAAGTACTAAATGCTACCAATGCAGGCAAGAAAAAAATTGAGTGGGGAAGTCAAATAAGGAGTTATGTTTTTCATCCGTATAAAATGATTAAAGACCATCGTACGGATTACGAAGTGGGTAATGTGGGTCCTGTAATGGATGGTGAATTAGATGGATTTATTAAAGCCTATTTGATGTTGGAGAAAGAAGATATCGATAACAAATAACACTCATTAAAAGGCTAACATTTCGAATTTATTTTTTGGTCGTCGGTCTTCTTGCCATTTAAAATTGCGCAACTTTATTTCTTCGTGGTTTACTTGTCGCATAGGGTAGGCATTGCCTTCTAGATTATTTCTAAAAATTACTTTCTGTGGTTTGTTGTCTAAGAAACTGATATCAATCATTTCGGCTGACGATTTATTTACGCCGGTAAATCGTTTAAAATCATCGAGCCCATAATACACATTTTCGGCATTGCCTTTTGCCCGCATAAAATTAATTTGACCATCATTAAACAATGCGTTGATAGATGTGCCTTTTAATTGGTTATAATAATTGCTGCTACTATCTGCTTTGTTTAGTGCCATGGCATTTTCGTAAACAAATAAGCGCTCGGGCTTTTTATTTTGGGTAAATAAATACAAAGTGTCTCCGCTAATTTGATTGTCTTTGGCCCATACTATTGGGTCTTTAAATAAACGGAATACAGAGTCTTGTAAAGAATAAAATAAACTGTCGCCTACTGCTTGCAATGAATCGGAATAAATACGTACATGGTAAAACGCCTCAATAAATTTATCGTTGGTACTATCTGATTTATTTTTATCTAGTGTACTACTGTCTTTGCGCATAGTCGAGTCGCGAACCGTTGGTACGTTTCTTGTTTTGATTAAATCCGATAAACGTGCAGAATACAAGGTGTCGGCTGTAATATAGATGGAGTCGAGTCCTTGCTTAATTAATAGCAAAGGTTTTTGTGTTGCAAGGAATACCGATTTTTTATTATTGGTTTTAATATTATTGGCAATTAAATCATAGCCTTGCGCGGTGTCTTTGCTTTTGTATACGGCGTTTCCTGAAAATTCTCCTAGTCCGGTAGAATCATCGAAAGCCATATCGTTTGCAGTAAAAGTATAGGTGCTATCGTCTATAAATGAACGTTGGTGTAATACGCCTTTTTTATTTTTGGTATCAAAAAAACCATCCTTGGTTGTAATGGTTCTTTTTTCGTTGTGAATAACAGTAGGGCTTGTGAATGTAGCAATATTGGTATTGGTATTGTATTGTAAGGTATCGGTATTAATGGTGTATTCTGGGTTAACTAATTTAACACCTTTGTAAAACAGCATGTCTTTGGTGTCTCCGTAATAATATCCTTCTTTACTAGTGAGTACGGTTTTTTTATCAACTAGTTTGCCGCCATTGTGATAGATACCTATTTTAATGGTTACATCATATTCTAAATCTTCGGTGGTTAATACGCCCTTGCCATCAGTGAGTTTTACTTTCTTTTTTAAGTAGGCTTTTTTTTCTTTTCCTAAGTACTTTAAATATTGTGCGTAAGTATGCACACTGTCGGCATCATTGATATGCACGTTTACAAAAGCTTCTAAAGTATTTTGAACGCTGTTTAAAACAATACTATCGGCATAGAACAATGTTTTTTCTTGTCGTACCAAAACATTGCCACCCAATGAAATTAAATTAGTGGCACTATCTACTTTCACTGCATTGTAACGGTCGGCCCTTAAAATATCAATTTGTTTTCCAGGAACAATTGTGTCATTGGCATTTCGTTGTGCCATACTAGCAAAAGCTATCATGCACATAAAAATAACTAAACAACATTTTTGTATTCCCTTCATGTTAATTGTGCTTCAACGAATCGGTTAAGGGAGCCAGTAATGGACCTGATTTATCTTTCTTGCCAAATACAGAAACTTGTACATAGCGTTTTGGATGCATGCGCAAATCATCTAATAAAATATTGGCACTATGCACCGTGTTATTAAGGTTGGTATATAAAGCTTTATCGTTTATTAATTTTCCTAATGAGCCATCTTGAGTTTCTAATTTACCCATTACGGTATTTAGTTTTTCAAGTGCCAATTTCATTTGTGCAACACTGCCTGTAATGTCTGCTTTTGCTAATTGGTCGGTTGTTTTTTCTACATTAGTTAGCGTACGAGAAACCTTTTCATTATTATCCGACAAATTTTTTGTAAAGCTATTTACATTGTCCATTGATTGCGCAATGGCACCCGATTGTTGGTGTAACATTTTTTCAATTGAAGCAGCAGATCCAATTAAACTTGCAGTGGTTTTATTCATATTGCCAATCACTTCTTGCAAATTATTTTTTGTTGCAGGATCAAAAACAGTGTTGATATTTTTCAGCACTACATCAAGCGTTTGAATAGTGTTTTTTAGTTGGTCGGAAACTGGGCCAAGTTTGTTCATTAACTCGCCAATCATACCAGGGTCTGATGCAGTAGGAATGGTGTCTCCGGTTAACATGCCCTTTGGGCTATTGCCTAATCTGATTTCAATACTTGGTGTTCCTAATGCGTTTTCTTTAATTACGGCAGAAGAGTTAACAGGAATATTGTAATAGTCTTTAAGTTTGATGGTTAATAAAATAGCAGACAAATTTTTGTCGGTATTTTCTATTTCAAAAACGGTACCTACCTGAAATCCATTAATGTATACAGGATTAGAAACCATTATTCCTTTGGTATTAGCGTATTTAGCGTAAATAAAATGGCCTGTTTTAAAAAGCGTACGTCCACGCAAAAAATTAAAACCAAGAATGAATAAGGTGATGGCAATAGCGGTTAATGCCCCCACCTTGGTTTCGTTTGAGACTTTCATAATAGCAAAACTAATGATTCTTACTGTGATGGCTTACCCGAATCCTTGTTAAAATAGCCTTCAATTCTAATTTTATTTGGTTCCAACGGCCGACATTTGTTTTTCGAGCGAATATTTATACCTTTTTAGCGAGCGAATAATCACCTCACAAATTTCTCTTTGTCCGTTATCACTATTTAAATACTCCTCTTCTTCTTCGTTAGAAATAAACCCTGTTTCAATTAAAACGGCTGGCATTGCTACTGCTTGTAATACCCAAATACCTTTTTGGCGTTGTTGGGCTTGACGGCTAATACGACCAACTTTTTGAAATTCTTCTTCAATGGTAAGTGCTAAATTGGCGCTACGTTGAAAATATTGTTGGGTTTTGATGGTTGAAATCATCATTTTGGTAGGATCGTTCGGATTAAAGTCTTTCAGCTCTTTAGCAGAAACACTATCCATATACAAATCCATATTCTCGCTCAATGCCTCTTTTTTAGCATCAGTCTTACCAACCCCATAAATATAGGTTTCGGTGCCTTTAGCTGGGCTAGGGGTGGTCCAGCGTCTATAATCAGCTACGGTTCTTGTTAATTGTTTTTTCTTCTTACCCTTGCCTTTAGAATAAGTTTCGGTATGATGGCCAATTATTTCACTATGTCTTTGAGGACTAGCATCGTTTACATGGATACAAACAAATAGGTCTCCTTTTGCTTGGTTGGCAATATTGGCTTTTACGATTACAGAACTAAATATATCTTCTCTACGCGTCATAACCACTTCTATCTCCGGCATTTCATCGTGCAACATTTGCTCTAACTTAAGAGAAACGGCTAGGGCAATGTCTTTTTCGTGCGAGAATTTACCATGTGCACCACCGTCTGCTCCGCCATGACCTGCATCAATTACAATTTTACGCAGTGCTTGTTTTTGAACGGGCAAAGCTTTGTTTTGGGTAAATGACATAGCCACAAACCCACAAAAACAGAGTAGTAATAAAGCAAATAAATATTTTCGCATCATAGTAATTCGTTAAAGGATTTAGTTCATACAACAATTTACAGGTTGAAGGCCTTATTTTTGCCTTCTGAGTATTATGAGCAAACTGCGCAAATTTAACGTAAAAACCCTGCTGGCTATTGTTGTAGTTGGTTATTTAATGATATTAACAATTCATACAAAGGGGGCAACTGCGCATAATGGACACGTCTTTCTCTTGGATAATTCGCTAAAAGATACAGTTCCAGCAAGGGTTTCAAAGAAAATCACCCTTGAAAATGGAGAGGAAGACACATTGCGAATAGATTCCATCCCAAAAGTAGATACCCTAAAGATTTCTAAAGATTCAATTGATGCACCTATAAAGTATAATGCCGAAGATTCTGGGGTTTTGGTGATTGCTACTCGTCAGTTTTACCTATACGGGAAGGCTAAGATGGATTATAAAGACATGAAATTAGACGCGGCAACTATTAAATACGACCAAGAAACCCAAGAAATTAGGGCTTATGGCGGAACAGATACAGCCAATAATCCGTTAAATAAACCTCATTTCGACCAAGGAGAAACCAAAACAATTAGTGATACCATTGCTTTTAATACCAAGTCGGGTAAGGCCTTAATTCAAAACACGTTTTTACAAGAAGGCGAGATTTATGTAAATGCGTTGAAATTGAAAAAAATTAATGCCGATGAAGCATTTGCATATCGCGCAAGATTTACTACCTGTAATTTAGATACCCCGCATTTTTCCTTTAGAACTGCTAGAATGAAAATCATAGCTAATAAAATGGGCATCTCAGGACCTGCATTTCCAGAATTTGAAGGTGTGCCAATGCCAATAGGTATTCCATTTGGTTTGTATCCATTGGCAAGAGGTAGACATTCTGGAATTATTGCACCAGCATTTATTACGAGTGAAGATTTTGGAATTGGTTTAGAAGGATTGGGCTTTTATAAAGTGATTAATGAAAATATAGACATGACCACTAAGGCCAATTTATATTCTTATGGTGGCTGGTTGGTGAATTTGAATTCTAAATATTTAATGCGATATAAGTATGCAGGAAACCTAAACCTAACTTTTCAAAACACTAAAATGTTAAACCGTTCTGGTTTACTAAAGGATGAATTTAGTGGATCGAAATCGTTTATGATTAACTGGAGTCATACAAGTGATACGCGTGCAAGGCCTGGTACACAATTTGGCGCAAGTGTGAATTTTGGTAGTACAAAATTCAATAAATCATTGTTAAATAATCCGTATCAAAATTTTAATAACCAGTTAGGATCTTCTATCAATTATAGCAAAGACTGGTATGGTAAATATAATTTATCGGTGAATGCCAACCACAACCAAAATAGTAATACGGGGTTGGTAAATATGAATTTACCAACAGTGAATTTTAATATGGTTACTATTTATCCGTTCCAGAAAAAAGAGGGAGTGGGTACACCAAAATGGTATGAAAAAATTGGATTAGGCTATAGTGGAAATTTACAGAATCAATTTTCTTTTTACGATACAGCATTTAATTTTAGAAGGATGTTAGATACCGTACAATGGGGTGCACAACACAATATTCCTATATCATTGTCTTTGCCTTCTCTAGGGCCTATAACCATTAGCCCTAGCATCTCTTACGAAGAAAGATGGTATGGTCAACGCAATTTTAAAACTTGGAATGCTGCAAAAGAAAAAGTAGATACAGCCATTCAAAAAGGATTTTATACTGCCCGACAAATGAGTTTTGGTATAGGTATTAATACGCGGATATTTGGTACGTATCAATTTAAACATTCAAAAAATATTAAAGCAATTCGCCACGAAATCAGACCCAATTTTTCGTTGAACTATAAGCCCGATATGGCGGCTCCATTTTATTATTCAACACAGGTAGATACCAGTGGTAGAAAATATCGTTTCTCTCAATTTGATGGTGGTATTATGGGAAGTTTTGGTGAAGGAAAATTTGGTGGAATAGGGTTTGGGGTAGATAATTTATTAGAGATGAAAGTGGTGGATAAAACTGATTCAACAGGTGTTGCTACCAAGAAAGTGAAACTAATAGATGGGTTTGGATTTTCGTCGTCGTATAATATGATGGCAGATAGTTTTGCCCTAGGAAATTTTAATATTTATGCGCGTAGTACTTTGTTTGACAATGTAAATATTACTGCTGGCGCCAACCTTGATCCTTACATGATAGATAAAAAAGGATACCGCGTTAATGCCTTATTATTTGATCCTACAAAATTACAATTTGGTAGAATTACCAGTGCCAATTTGGCTATATCTACCTCCTTTAAAAGCAAAACAAAGGATGAAAAAGCAGGCAAGGATGGTAAGGATAAAAAAGAGTTGCCAATGGATCCTTTCATGACGCCAGATGAACAACAAAGACAATTACAATTTGCCCGCGCAAACCCAGCAGAGTTTACAGATTTTAATGTGCCTTGGTCTTTGAGTTTTTCTTATTCATTAAATTATACACGAACCCTAAAACCCGATTATAGTGGGTTTATTAATCAAATATATTCTTCGGTAAATTTTAATGGAGACTTTACCCTCACACCAAAATGGAAAATGGGTGGAACCGGATATTTTGATTTTAATGTTGGAAAAATTCAACAGATTAGTATGTTCATTACCCGCGAAATGCACTGCTGGCAATTGGCTATTAATATCACACCAATTGGTATGTATCGATCCTTTAATATTACCTTAAATCCTAAGTCTGGGATACTACGTGATTTGCGTATTAATAGAAGCAGAACCTTCTCTAATTATTAGTCGTTCGCTTCATAATAGTCCCACATAATTTGAAAAACTTTTTCTTTCAATTCTTTGGTGGTTAATCCTTCGGAACTAATTGGGGGCAAGAAATGAATCTCTAAAGGATGCGGCATTAAGTAAAAAACTTTATGAGTAGGCATGGCTTTTTTGGTGTGTAAAATTACGGCTGGTATTACAGCTGTTTTGGTATCAACAGCCAATTTAAAAGCACCATCAAAAAAAGGTTTCAATGGATCGTTAGAACGATTGCGTGTGCCTTCTGGAAAAATACACATATGAAAACCCTTACGCAGAGAGGCTTTCATGTCTTCGAAACTTCTGCGTCTGCTACCATCACTATTTCTATCTACCAAAACAGATCCACGTGCATAATAAAATCCAAACAAAGGAACTTTTGTAAATTCTTTTTTAGCAATGGTTTGATTGGGGCCAGGAATAAATGGTGCAGACATAGGTACGTCTAACATGGCATTGTGGTTACAAGTCACTACATAAGTTTGGCCTTTTGCAAAATTTTCTTTTCCCTTAACGGTAACTGGGCAACCAATTAAATGCAACCAGGTCCAATTCCAAATGCGTGCAATGCTTATAAACCACCACATCCCCTTAGGGTCTTTTACTAATTTTGTAAGTAAAGATGGAATAACAATAATTAAGAAAGTTCCTGCAAAACTTATCAATCCCCAAAAAGACCAAATGCGTGCAAATATTTCTATTAATATTCCAGAAGGGGCTTTCTTTTTTGTCATAATTAGTTAATTATTGCTAGCGCAAATGTACAATCAAATGTATACTATTGTTCGGGGTTGATATTCCAATTAATAGGATCGTATCCAGCGCGCATGAGCAGCTCATTGGAACGGCTAAAATGTTTACAGCCATAAAATCCTTTTTCAACACTAAATGGCGAAGGATGGGCCGCTTTTAAAACATGGTGCTTGGTTTCGTCTATGAGTCCTTGCTTGTCTTGGGCAAAACGACCCCATAATAAAAAAACAACGCCTTGTTTTTCGTCGGAGATTTTTTTAATTACGGCATCGGTAAAATTGATCCAACCAATTTTTGCATGACTTGCTGGTTCATTGGCACGAACGGTTAAACTGGCATTTAATAAAAGAACCCCTTGTTCGGCCCAAGGAGTGAGGTTGCCCGTTGTAGGAATGGGCAGGCCAATATCATTTCTTAACTCTTTAAAAATATTTTGCAAAGAAGGCGGACAAGGCACACCATCGGGCACAGAAAAGCTCAAACCATGGGCTTGGCCGGGTCCATGATAGGGGTCTTGACCCAAAATAACCAGTTTTACCTGGGTAAAGGGTGTTTTTTCGAAGGCATAGAAAATTTTATTTCCAGCAGGGTAAACAATGGCATTTGTGGCTTTTTCTGCCTTTAAATGGCTTGCAATCTGCAAAAAGTACGATTTTTTGAACTCGTCTTTGAGCAACTCTTTCCAACTATTTTCAATTTTTACCTCCATTATTGTAAATGCTTTTGGATGCAAACTAATTAAAATTTATTTTCGCGTCCCTTCAAGCAAGGAATTGTTTGAATTGGTTCGGTAGCTCAGCTGGATAGAGCACAAACCTTCTAAGTTTGGGGTCATTGGTTCGAATCCAATCCGGATCACAATCTTAGTCAGATAAAAGACTGAATACTCCAAAGCTGAAAGGTTTTGGGGTATTTTTTTTAGATGATTTTAAGAATGAGTCACTATAAGTATACAATTACATTTTTCAATTCTTCTTCAGGTATATAAAACTCATACAACCTGCCATCTATTTCACTCTTCATTCTGTTAATTAAAACCACAGCTTCTCTGTTGGTAGCCAATGCATACCTTTCATTGATATTTTTTATTACATCGCTTCTTTTTCGCTTTTGCATGTCTAATGATTTATTGCCAACGCCAAGCACTCTGTTTATTTCATCAACATTAGTTACTCGTTGGTGTTCTTTTGCGTTTTTAATAATCAAGCGCAGTAAATCTGTTTCGGTAATAGAAAATAGTTGTGGTTTGGGGTAACTTGAATTTAATTCTGATGAAGACTGAATATGTGGCACTGAATTTAATGTACTTGATTTAATGGGCTTTGATTTAGATATACGGGTTCTAAAAACAAAAATTACTACAATAATAGTTGTTATAAAAAAAGCAATTAAATAGGCTTTGAATGGTGTAGGAGGGATAAAAATTAATTGTTCTGTTAACTCAAAATCTTTTTGATTTACAATTACAGAATCAATAATTGATTGATTAGCTAAATTGCCAATGATCAGTTTATTACCTTCTCTCCAAGTTAAATTAGTAATTAAATGAGCAACCATTAATAATTGATTGGTGGAGGCGTTTTTTAATTTATATATTTTGTTAGATACTAAATTCCAGTATTGAATTTTACCAACATTATCTACCAATAAGCCGGAATCTAAATTGGCAAGACATTTCGTATCATATAAAGTTTTAGCTAATTCCTGATTTAGGGCACCTTTTAGCTGCCATGATTTAGTTTTTAAATTAAGACTCATAACAGAATCTGCTCTATGAGTGGGAGATTGGTTATTTGTTATAACGGCTTCATTCCCTTCCATATATGCAAGTATCATGATTTCGTTATTCGCAATATTCTGCCAAATAAGGGGTTGATTAACATATTTCGAAACGGGTATTTCTTGGTTTAAAGGAATCAGATTCCATTCCTTCATTTTATGATCAAATATTCTTAATTGTCCATTACATCTCCAGAAACCATATCCACCAATATTGTACAAGTTATTTTCATAGGTGAAAGGAACACAATCGATATTATAACCTGTATGTTCTGTATTATCGATTCTTTTAAAGTAGAGTGAGTCTTGATTTTGTGCATTTTCCTGAGATTCATAAACAATGCCAGAAGCATTTAAAAAAATATAAAGTCTATGATTCATCAGTAGAAGCTCTTGCTCATAAGATTTAAAATGATTTGTAATTGGCAAATAATTATAACTGTACAAGGCGTTTTTTACAATTCTAAATCCTTCAAATTTAGAATCTAGTATTCTTTTGTAGGTTTTAGAATTTGCTATGGTGTATTGAGCATCTTGGGCAATACAAATAAATGATAGCATTTGAAAAAATGCTACTAAAACACAGATGGCTTTAGGGGTAAATTTCATATTCATTAAATATATTGAATATTCATATTATATGGAAGGAAAATAGACTCTTGCATATTGGTGAGTCACCTATATAAATTGGTAATCAATATTTTATGGTGTTTAACAATTCACCAAAAAAACGACCTAAACCAGTGTGCAATTGAATTATTAACG
>JBAXPJ010000077.1:0-11392 GCA_037132335.1 Sediminibacterium sp.
GTTAGACAAGCATAGTTTTTGAAGATGCACCAAAAGATGTTGAGGCTGCGTTAAATACTGGTATGAAATGTATAGTATTCATCACCATGCACCAAAAAGAAGCGTTAACCCATTATTCCAATATTATCATATTTGCTAGCGACATTATTGAAATAATGGCTTTGCTCTTACCAGAATCGAACATATAGAACGGTCAATAATAATATAGTCAGTACAATTAGTACTAAAACAGATTTACTAATAGCAAACATTCCTTTGTCAAATACAAATGATTTAGGATTTATTTTTGGTCCACTAAAGCTGATGAGAATCATTAATGCCGTAGTAAAAAAGAATGACCATCCCATATTAATTAGAAAAGGAATTTCAAATCCGCCCTTACCGTTTGGATATGCTGTGTACAAGATAGTTTCATTGCCTAATACTCCAGGAGCATAGTTGTTAAAGAAGACGGATAACACAAAACCGCAGATAACCCCAGCAATGGCAGCAGATCCTGTTGTTCGTTTCCAAAACATTCCTAATAAGAACATGGCAAATACACCTGGGCTAATAAAGCCTGTATATTTCTGAATAAAAGTAAATCCACCTTCTCCTCCAATGCCCAATGTATCATTCCAAGTAAATAATACACTTACAAACATGGCAATTAAAATAGTAATTCGTCCAATCCAGACCATTTTTTTCTCATCTGCATTTGGCCTGATGTATTTTTTAAAAATATCTAAGGTAAAAATGGTGGAAATACTATTTACTTTACCAGCAAGTGATGCAACAATTGCAGCAGTTAGTGCCGCAATTGATAATCCTTTTAATCCACTAGGCAAAAAGCTTAAGATGGCAGAATAAGCTCCATCTTTATTGCCGCCCTCTAATTGAGGTAAGTGACCATTTTTATATAATACAAAAGCTGCAATACCGGGTAACATTACAATAACGGGCATCATTAATTTTAATAGTCCTGCAAATAGAATTCCAGTTCTAGCTGTTTGAAGATTTGCTCCAAGTGCACGTTGGGTAATGTACTGGTTACAACCCCAATAATTAAGGTTAACAATCCATTGTCCTGCAAAATACATGGAGAGTCCTGGCAATACTAAATATTTATTAATTTCTTCTTGTGTAGCATTCGGTCCAGGTTTTTCTAAAATCATGTGAAAATGTTCAGGGGCTTCTTTTAGAAGTGTATTAAATCCTACAAGTGCGCTACTACCTAAACCAAATTTTTCGCTAACGATGATTAATGCCATATAAGTGGTAGCTAATCCACCAATGATTAATACAGCTACTTGAATCACATCTGTATAGCCAATTACTTTCATGCCTCCTAAGGTGATGAATAATGCAAAAACAGCGAGTAATACCATAATTACATGCAAGTAATTGCCGCCTACTAAACCATTTATGGCAACAGCTCCCAGGTATAAAATAGAAGTCAGGTTCACAAAAATGTACAAAAACAACCAAAACACTGCCATAATTAAGGCAACCGTTTCATTGTAACGATTGGTTAAAAACTGGGGCATTGTGAAGATTTTATTCTTTAGATAAATTGGCATAAACCATATTGCAATAATGATTAATGCCAATGCGGCTATCCATTCATAAGCAGCAACTGCAATTCCAACAAAAAAACCTTCACCACTCATTCCAATAAATTGTTCGGCAGATATATTGGATGCAATCAGAGATGCACCAATTGCCCACCAGGTTAGTGAACCTTCCGCTAAAAAGAAGTCTTTGGTATCACTAGTTGATTTCTTTTTTCGTCTATAGATCCAATAACCATATCCTGCAACGAGAATGAAATAAATTAGAAAAACTATAATATCGATATTGGCAAGTCCTTTCATAATGTAGGTTTCTTATGTTAAAAAAAGAATCGTTTATTGATAAAATTTATCGTTCCAGCGTAGTTCGTTCTTAAACTGGTATATGCTGGTTTCATTATTTATACATATATATTCAATTCCTGCCATTGAGGCAAAGTCTTCCATTTGTTCTGCAGAAATATTTTGAGAATAACAAGTATGGTGCGCACCACCTGCCAAAATCCAAGCAGCACCAGAAATATGTATATCTGGGTATGGTTTCCAGAGCACTCTAGCAACTGGTAGTTTTGGTAAGTTTTCAATTGGTGCAACAGCCATTACATTGTTTACCAGTAAGCGGAAGCGATTTCCCATATCTACAATGGATGCATTAATTGCAGAGCCAGGTCCCGAGTTAAATACCAAACGAACTGGGTCTGCCTTTCCACCAATACCCAAAGGATGAATTTCGCAATTGGGTTTACCATCAGCAATAGACTCACAAATTTCAAGCATATGTGCACCTAATACTAATTTATTGTCGGGATGAAAATGATATGTATAATCTTCCATAAAGGAATTGCCGCCTTTTAATCCACTAGCCATTACTTTCATTGCTCTCACCAATGCTGCTGTCTTCCAATCTCCTTCCCCTGCAAATCCGTATCCTTTTGCCATTAAACGTTGTGCCGCAATACCTGGTAGTTGAGCTAAGCCATGTAGGTCTTCGAATGTCGTTGTGAACCCTTTAAAATTACCTTCTACTAAAAACTTTTCAATACCCAATTCAATCTTTGCAGCGGTTTTAAGTGATTCATATTGTGCGCCCCCTTTTTTTAGGCTATCCATAAGGTTATATGCATGATGGTATTCGTCTACTAAATGATTTATATCTGTATCTGATACTTGATTCATCACTTCCACCAAGTCGCCAATACCATAGGTGTTAACTGAGTAGCCAAATTTAATTTCTGCTTCAACTTTATCTCCTTCAGTAACGGCTACAAAACGCATATTGTCTCCAAAGCGAACAAACCTTGCGCCTTGCCAGTCGTGCCAACCAGCTGCGGCTCTAATCCAGCCATTAATTTTTGCAATACATTCTTGGTCACTCCAATGACCTACTACTACTTTTCTTTCCAATCGCATTCTGCTCATGATAAAACCAAATTCACGGTCGCCGTGAGCGCTTTGATTGAGGTTCATGAAATCCATATCAATAGTTGACCATGGAATATCTCGGTTAAATTGTGTATGAAAATGAAGAATCGGCTTTCTCAAAATTTTTAATCCACCTATCCACATTTTAGCTGGCGAAAACGTATGCATCCAAGTGATGACACCAATACAATTCGTGGAATTATTTGCTTCTTGACATATTGAAAAAATTTCTTCTGTAGATTTCACAGTAGGTTTATAAACAATTGTCACAGGCATTGCTGCTTCATTATTTAATGCATTAGCGATTACAATAGAATTTACTGCTACTTGTTTCAGTGTTTCTTCTCCATATAAATGTTGGCTTCCAGTTACAAACCATACTTCAAGTTGCTTAAGGTTTATCATTTTTCTTTTGATTAAGGATGAATAGGGTAAATATTATTGACCATAGTAAGAATCTGGTCCGTGTTTTCTTTCGTAGTGTTTGTTAATTAAAGTACTTTTTAGGCTTGGTGTAGCAGAATTAATTTGTAAAGTTAAATAAGCCATTTTAGCCACTTCTTCTAATACTGCCGCATTGTAAACCGCCTTATGCGAAGTTGCTCCCCATGTAAAAGGGGCATGATTACCTACAAGCATCATTTCTGTTTCTGAAGGATCTAATTTCCTTTCGGTAAAACAATTTATAATTTGATATCCTGTTTCTGTTTCATAGTCTCTTTTAATCATGTCGTCACTCATTGGGGGTGCACATGGAATAACAGAAGTAGTGTGATCTGCATGCGTAGTTCCCAAAATGGGTATATCCAATTGCGATTGTGCCCATGCGGTAGCATAAGTAGAATGTGTATGAACAATGCTATTGATGCCTTCCCAATATTTGTACAAAATTGCGTGGGTTTTGGTATCGGAAGATGGGCGAAGTTGGCCTTCAATGATTTTTGCATCAAAATCAACAATAACCATTTTTTCTGGACTTAAATTTTCATAAGGAACGCCACTAGGTTTAATTGCAAATACTTTATTACTTCGATCTGCTACACTAACATTGCCGAAAGTAAATAATACTAAACCCAGTTTAGGCAATTGCATATTAGCATCATAAGCTTCTTGTTTTAGCGCGTCATATTGTCTCATCGTTTGAATTTATTTATTGTTGAGTAAATTTTTTTCGGTAAATCTTCCAGCTTTAATGTATTTCATATATCTTATTTGGTAATATTCATTTCTTGATTCGTTGGGGAAATAGTAGCCTTCAAATCCTTGTCCCATATACTTCATGGCTTCTTCTACTTTTGCATATACACCAGCGGCTGTTGCGGCAAACATGGCAGCACCTAAGGCACAAGTTTGGTCACTCTTATGAATTCGAATGGGCATGTTTATTACATCGGCCATTACTTGCATAATGTAAGGCGATTTTTTCGCGATCCCCCCTAAGCCTATTAATCCTTTTACAGGAACCCCTTCCTGTAAAAATCGATCAACAATCATTTTTGCACCAAAACAAGTTGCTTCTACTAATGCTTTAAAAATCGATGGAGCGGTTGATCCTAAATTTAAATGATGAATACTTCCTGTTAGGTATTGATTAGCATCTGGTGTTCTTCTACCATTAAACCAGTCAATAGCTAATTCATCATCTTCCTGTAAAGGCAATAAAGCGGCTTTAGTTGAAAGTTGTGCAATCAAGTGATCAGATAGTTCATTTATGAGTTGAGTTGCCTGATCATGTTTAACGGAGTCTGATTGCTCTATCATTTCTTTGATAGGGGATAGTAACATATTTTTGAACCAAGCATAAGTATCTCCAAATGCAGACTGGCCTGCTTCTAATCCTAGCATACCTGGTATTACAGAACCAGTTACCTGGCCGCAAATGCCTTTTACCGTTTGATCTCCTAAATCTGTCACAGGGGCAACCAAAATATCGCAGGTTGATGTGCCCATTACTTTACTGAGGTAATAAGGTTCAATTTGACCGCCCACAGCACCCATATGCGCATCAAAAGCGCCCACAGCAACCACAACATCCTCTCTCAAACCTAGTTTAGAGGCCCACTCTTTAGAAAGTTTACCAGCAGACTTATCTGAGCAATAGGTATTTGTTCCAAGCGAAGAAACAAACCCATCAAGTAATGGATCTAAAGAAGTAAAAAATTCATTGGGTGGGTAACCATTAAAAGCTTCAGACCATAATCCTTTATGTCCAGCGGCGCAAACGCTTCTTTTTACGTCCTTAATGTTATTACCACCGGTTAGCATAAATGGGATCCAATCACAATGTTCTACCCATGAAACACAAGCATCGTTTACCGCAGCATCATTTCTGAGTACATGAAGGAGTTTTGCCCAGAACCATTCTGATGAATAAATTCCCCCAACATATTGTAGATAATTGGTATCAAATTTAGTTGCATGATGATTTATTTCTGCGGCTTCTTTCACACTAGCATGGTCTTTCCAAAGCACAAACATGGCATTTGGGTTCTCTGCAAATTCATCTCTTAGAGCTAGTGGCGTCCCTGATGCGTCTACAGCAACAGGCGTAGAGCCGGTCGTGTCTATGCCAATGGCAACAATATTTTCTGCTACAATAGGCCCTACCTGTTTTATGCAATTGGTAATAGTTTCAGTTATTCCCTCTAAATAGTCTAAAGGATGTTGTCTAAATACACTTTCTGAGGCATTGCAATAAAGTCCCTTTTTCCAGCGGGTGTAGTAGTGAACAGAAGCGGCAATTTCTTCGCCATTAAGCGCATTAACGATAATTGATCTGACAGAATCAGTGCCATAATCTACGCCAATTACAAATGTTTCTTTTTTCATCTCCAAGCTATAAAATTCAGTAATTCGTGTCAAAATAACACTTAAAGTGGATAATTCAAAATTTAAAGATAAAAAATTTGCTATTTATTTTAAGTTGCCTGGATTGGGGATAAGTTTTAGAATAGCATGAAAATTGGCAGCGTACCGTCTCTTGTCTAGTTTGTAGTAATAAGCCCCTTTTTTTGAACCTTCTTTGTCTTTGTCTTTTTGTTTAATTAAAAGCTTTGTCGATTGCAATTTTCTGCTAAAATTTCTTTTGTCAAATTGTGAATCAAAAATCCCTTCGAATAAACTTTGTAATTGGGGGAGGGTAAATTTTTCAGGCAGTAATTCAAATAAAATTGGATGGAAAGCAGCTTTATACTTCAGTTTTTCTTTGGCCATGTCTACCATTTTTTGGTGGTCAAAGATGAGCTTTGGGGTATTTTTAATTGGGAACCATTCGGCATGATAGTCTGTATTTATTTGCTCTTCATACTGATGAATATCAATTAATGCAAAGTATGCGACAGATACAGTTCTTTCAATTGGATCTCGGTTCACATCACCAAATGCAAAAAGCTGTTCCATATATACCCCTTCTAATCCGGTTAATTCTTTTAGAATACGCGAAGACCCTTTGTCAAAGCCTTCGTTTTTTTGAACAAAGCCTCCCATTAAACTCCATTTTCCCTTCTCGTATTCGAGCCCTCGCTGAACAAGCAATAGCTTTAAATCTAGTCCGTCAAAGCCAAAAATGATACAATCAAGGGCAACTAAGATGCGGGTTTGTTTATGATACATCACCATATATAGAGCTTCGAGCTTATTTTAAATTAACTAAGGAATATCAAATATCCGATAATTATTACGTTTGATGAAAAAAATAATAAGTGTTTTATTTACAATTAATAATTTTTTTCATTACTTTTAAAAAGCGAAACACTCTACGACTAAAAAAAGTCTACATTGTTTTGACGACGAACATTGATATTATTAACTAACCAAAACTTGTGAAAAAATAATAAGTGTTTTATTTACAATTAATATTTTTTTACTATTTTTAACAACGAAACTCTTTACGAACAAGAGTCTACATTGTTTTGACGACGGACATTGATATTATTAAATAACCAAAAATGCTAAAATATGATAATGCATTAAAACAAATTTCTGAGGGGCATAAAAAAGCCGGCAACGTGAAGCATTGCTAGCTTAGTGAAACCCCTTAGGCAAGGGCAATTTGTTCGAATCATCTTTAATTAATTCAAAAATTATGAAAAAAAAGCAACATTCTGCTACATTACTGCTTGCAATGAGAATAACTTTCCTACAACTAACACTAGCCTTTATTTTTTGCGGCTCTTTGTTTGCCAATACCTACAACGGTCAGGAAAATCACGACAAGAAAGTTTTTGCAGCAACGGTTTCTGGTATAATCACCGACGAAAAAGGTGTGCCGCTGGTTGGCGCAACCATTTCTGTAAAAGGCAAAATCAATTTGGTTACCACTACCAATAATGCAGGCCGTTTTAAACTGGACATCGGCGCAAACAGTGCGTTACTGATCATCAGCTATACCGGTTTTATTACACAGCAAGTAAGTGTAAAAGCCGATCAATCGGTTTCGATTTCGCTGGTTAGTACCGATACAAACCTTGATGATGTAATAGTAACCGGTTATTCTAGGCAGTCTAAAAGAAATGTTACCGGTGCAGTTTCCACGGTATCATCCGATGTAGTGGCACAAACACCCGTGGCCGATGTTGGTTCTGTATTGCAGGGTCGTGTGGCCGGCGTAAGTGTTGATGAGCAGGGCGGGCCAGGCGCAACTTCGGTTGTTCGTATACGTGGTTTTGGCAGCAATGGCAACAATGATGTTTTGTACGTAATAGATGGTGTGCAGGTGCGAGGTGGCAGTAACCTCGTTAACCCCAATGATATAGAAACTATTACGGTGTTAAAAGATCCTTCCAACACGGCATTATATGGTGCACAGGGTGGTAATGGTGTGATAGTAATTACCACCAAGATGGGTAAAAAAGCTGCGGCGCCAAAATTAGAATACAATACTTATGGTTCTTTTGAAACACCAACAAAATATCCTAAAAGCCTTATCCCGCAGCAATATGCCAACGCATACTGGGGTTACTTAAAAAATTCTAACCTGGCATTAAGCAACCAGTTTTATGGTTCGGGAGCTACACCGGTATTACCCGATTATATCATCGAAAGAAAAGGCTTACCCGTTTTAACCGCTGCTGAAGGAAGCGCTGCAGTTAATCCTGCATTATATAATTTATCTAATTACCGTATTTTAAAAACTAACAAGGATGGTACCGATTGGTTCGGCGCTTTACTCGACCAAAGCTTTAGCCATAATCACCAGTTAACATTAAGTGGTGCAACAGATAAAAGCAGTTATTCCTTGGGGATGGGTTATTTAAATAACGAAGGCACTTTATTGGGCACTTATTTTAGTCGTTATTCTATCAGGGTTAATACAGAGTTCAGACCTGTTAAATGGTTAAAGATCGGGGAGAATATGCAGTTCTCTTATACACAGGGCGCAGGCGTAAGCAATGGTAATCATAACCCCCAGGGATTGATAGCTGATCTTTATCGACGCAGTCCATTGATCCCAATTTATGATATTACCGGTAATTACTCAGGCCCTAAAGATTTTGCAGATACCAGAGCTTTACATCCTGGTGGCAATAACCCGGTGCTTGGCCAAAACACAGGCCGAGATAACAGCAAAGGATATAATGCTGGTGTTATTGGTTCGGCTTATGTTGATATTGAGCCAATGAAAAATTTGATCTTCGAAACTAAAGTAGGCGTGCAGTTTTATCCATACAGCTATCGTTTCTTTATTGATACTTTTCCGCAAAATGTTTATTCTGCCCCTTATAATCAATTTACCGAAGGGGGTGGTTATAGTAGTGACTTAAGATGGACCAATAAAGTTTCTTACGACATCAAATTTAAAAATATTCACAGTATAAGCGCTTTTTTAGCTTACGAAGCAAGCAAAGCAACTTCAAGAAGCAACCAAGGAACAGTAACCAATTTATTGTACACTACACAAGGTTATCTTAATTTAAGTAACGGTGCTTTTAATCCTGTTGCCCCAATGGTGGGCTACAACGGCTACGAAAATTCTAATTCTGTTTTTGGTAATATCAATTACATATTAATGGATAAATACCTTCTCAGCTTTGTTGCAAGAAGAGATGGCTCTTCAAAATTTGGTCCTTTAAGCCGCTATGGTAATTTCTACTCTTACAGCGGTGGATGGAGAATAAGCAAAGAAAAATTCATGCAACGCTTTACCTGGCTTAGCGATCTTAAGTTAAGGGCTGCATATGGCGAAAATGGCAACAATGCTATTCCTGCAGATCTTTATGAAGACAGGTATACCACTAATGGTTATGTAAATTACAGCAGCTACGATTTAAATGGTACCAACAACTCTGCATTTACCGGCGCCGGTTTATACCAGTTGGGCAATCCAAAAATTCATTGGGAAACCAATAAGACCACCAACATTGGTTTTGATGCATCAATGTTTCAGAATAAATTCTCCGTTGCTTTCAGCTGGTTTAACAGGGTAACTAAAGATTTGCTTGCGGTGCCACCTGTAACTGGTTTACGCGGCGATGCACTGGCCCCTTATGAAAATATCATGCAGTTCTCCAATAAAGGTATTGAGCTAGAACTGGGTTACCGCAACCGCTTGGGCCAGGTTAGTTATGATATGAATTTTAATGTAGCCACTTATAAAAATAATGTAGATCATATAAGCGACGATCCTACCGCACACATTGATGGAAACGCTTATGCTCCCACACAATTTGCATTAACCCGCAGTATTGTAGGCATGCCTGTATCAAGCTTCTTTGGTTTTATACAGGATGGCATTTTTCAATCTGCAGATGATTATACCAAAAATGGTGTTATACATAATGGCCTAACAGCGGCTACTGCAGCAGGCCACTTTAAATTCAGAGATATTAATAGCGATAAAAAGATCAATGATGATGATCGCACATTTATTGGCAATCCTCATCCAAAATTCAGCTATGGTTATAATTTGAATTTGAACTACAATAATTTTGATATGGGCATATTTTTACAAGGCGTTTCTGGTAATAAAATATTTAATTACTGGAGGGTGAACTCAGTATTTCCCGGCGCAACGGGTGAAGGTTCAGATGATACCTGGAGCCCAACTAATACCGGTGCAAAACTGCCCATATGGAACAGCACCACATCTGATGATATAAGACCATCCAGCTTTTTTGTTGAAGATGGGTCATACTTAAGATTAAAAAGTTTACAGTTTGGCTATACTTTCCATGCAACAAAAGCCTTCAGTAAAATGAGGTTTTACATACAAGGTTTTAACCTTGCCACCTTTACTAAATACACCGGCATCGATCCCGAAATAAGCATTGGCAATGCTACCAACTACGGTGTTGATTTTGGCGGTAATTATCCTATTTCAAGAAAGATAGTATTTGGAATAAACTTTGGGTTATAAAAAATATTTTAAAACAGTGGATGATTATCTTAAAAATTTCATCCGACCTAATTAGAAAAAAAAATACACAGATGAAAAAAATATCAATTATCCTGTTGTCTTTGGTAGCTATAACCACAGGATGTAAAAAAGATTTTTTGGATGTAACATCTTCAACCGGTATTACTTTAAAAGAACTTTCCAATAAAGCAGGCGTGGAGCAATTGCTGGTTGGCGCTTATCATAATGTAACGGGATTAACAGTAAAATCAGGCTGGTGGAGTACGTCTGGCACCAATTGGGTGTACGGTGATATTACCTCTGGTGATGCATATAGGGGTGGTACAAATAATCCTGACGACGGGTTAACTATCGAACATTTTCAAACCCAGCCATCCACAGCTTACCTCTCTGATAAATGGCGTACAGTATATGATGGCGTTGCCCGTTGTAATAAAACAATACTGGCAGCTAATGCAGCTAAGGATATGACTATTGCTGAGAAAACTGCGGCAATTGCAGAAGCAAGATTTCTAAGAGGCCACTTTCATTTTGAAGCAAAAAAAATGTGGGGCAAAGTACCTTTTATAGATGAAACAGTTGTCGATTTTAAAGTATCAAACGAAACGGATATCTGGCCATTGATTGAAAAAGATTTTCAGTTTGCTTTTGATAATTTACCTGCCGTGCAGAAATATAAAGGACAGGGAAATAAATGGGCCGCCGCCTGTTATCTTGCCAAAGCTTATATGTTTGAGAAAAAATTTCCGGAAGCGAAAGCTTTATTGAATACTATCATCCCTGCTGCTTATGGCGGCGCCGGCGCTGGTGTTAATGCAATGGGAAAACCTTATGCACTAATGACAAATTTTGATGACAACTTTAATCCGTCATTAGAAAATAGTGCAGAGCATGTTTTTCAAATTCAGTTCTCTGCCAATGATGGTGCCAATGGCGGTAACTCAAACATTGGTGAAATTGCCAACACGCCTACATTTTATCCTGTAACAAGTTATTATCAAAGCTGGAAACAACCTTCTTATAATTTAGTGAATGCTTATAAAACAGATGCATCTGGCTTACCCTT
>JBAXPJ010000078.1:0-11374 GCA_037132335.1 Sediminibacterium sp.
CTATGAAACAAGAACTAAAAAAAGGCGGCTACATCAAAGGCGATCAGATGATGCTGAGAATCCAAGAAGAAAGAGTAAGCATGAGTATTTACGATTTTGCCTTAAAAGGTAAACACAACAACTATAACACCATGGCAGCAGGCATTGCAGCAGCAACAATTGGCATTAGAAAAGAAAAAATTAGAGAAGCGGTAAACAATTTTCATAGCCTAGAACACCGCATGGAATTTGTTGCAATGGTTCGTGGCGTTGAATTTGTTAACGATAGTAAGGCAACCAATGTAAACAGCACATGGTATGCATTAGAAAGTATGAACAAGCCAACTATTTTGGTGCTTGGTGGTACCGACAAGGGCAACGATTATACTTTAATTGCCGAACTAATGAAAGAAAAAGTAAAAGCAATTGTTTGCATGGGTGTTGACAACAAAAAAATCATAGAAGCTTTTAAAGGACTTGTTCCGGTAATTGTAGAAACTGATTCTGCAAAAAAAGCAGTAGATGCTTCATTTGCAATTGCCGAAAAAGGCGATGTAGTGTTGTTAAGCCCAGCATGTGCAAGTTTCGATTTATTTAAAAATTATGAAGACCGCGGAACGCAATTTAAAGAAGCGGTGAAGGAATTATAATTTTTACAAAATAAATTAATGAATCTATTTTAATTAAATAATCTAGAAAGTTTCAAAAATTTATTTTAAGAATTTGATAAATAGTTAGTAGGATTTTTATTAATCAATTACATGAACGAATTAAACGATACCCTCTTTTCGCAAATGCCTACTATTGGTGGGATGCGTGGCCAACTAGTAAATAGAACTAGGGGCGATAAATACATATGGGGTATTGTTATTATTCTTTCATTGATTTCTATTTTGGTAGTGTATAGCGCCACAGGTTCTTTGGCCTATTTAAAGAACAAGGGAAACACCAACTGGTACTTATTTAAACAGGTTTCTTTTTCCTTAGTTGGTTTTGTGCTTATTTATTTTTTACACCGCATTAATTATACCATTTTTTCGAGGGTGGCTACCATTTTGTTTTGGGCAGCTATCCCTTTATTATTATACACACTTTTATTTGGGGCAAAAATTAATGAAGGTAGCCGTTGGATTAAAGTGCCCATTATTAATTTAACCATTCAAACCAGCGATATGGCAAAGCTGGCTTTGTTTATGTATTTGAGCAAATTATTAAGTAAGAAGCAAGAAGTAATTAAAGATTTTAAAAAAGGATTTATACCGGTTATTTGGCCGGTGGTAGTTATTTGCGCTTTAATTATGCCTGCTAATTTATCGAACGCATTATTAACAGGCGCTACCTCTTTATTGTTGTTGTTTATTGGTAGGGTGAGTATGAAACATATTATGTTGGTGATTCTTATTGCAATGATTCCGGTAGGATTTATTATATCGGTGGCCATGATTACCTACACAGGCAAACAAGACGATTCGGGCAAAGCGCAAGTGGGTATTGAAAAAGTAAAATCATTTGGTCGTTTAGGTACTTGGGTAAAACGGGTACAAGATTTTATTTATGCAAATGATAAAGAAACACCTTACCAAGTGCAGCAAGCAAAAATTGCAATTGCCAATGGCGGTATTATTATGGGTCTAGGACCAGGCAATAGTAGACAAAGAAATTTTTTACCACAAGCCTACAATGATTTTATTTATTCCATTATTATAGAAGAGTACGGTTTATTAGGTGGGGCATTAATCATTTTTATATACTTGGTTTTTTTATTTAGGTGCATTCGAATTTTTAGAAAATGCCCGTATGCATTTGGAGCTTTTTTAGCGCTAGGATTGAGTTTTACACTAGTAATACAAGCAGTTGCCAATATGGCGGTTAACGTAAACTTAGTTCCTGTAACTGGGGTAACATTACCACTAGTGAGTATGGGCGGCAGTTCATTTTTATTTACTTGTTGTGCTATTGGATTGGTGTTAAGTGTGGCAAGAAACGTAGAACAACTAGAAGGTAAAGAACCAGCGCCAGTGCCTTTAGAAACCGTTGCTTCAGCAGCAGCGAATGAATCACCAGCAGAATTTATTGTGTAAGCATGGCAAAAAAATTTATCATCGCAGGGGGCGGAACGGGAGGACATATTTTTCCGGCCATTGCTATTGCCAATGCATTGAAAGCATTGCAACCAGATGCTGAATTTTTGTTTGTGGGTGCAAAAGGTAAAATGGAAATGGAAAAAGTACCACAAGCGGGTTTTAATATAATTGGCATAACCATTGCGGGATTTGATAGGTCTTCATTATTAAAAAATATTTTGCTACCCTATAAATTAGTGCGCAGTTTTTTAGAGACGAAAAAAATATTTAAAAACTTTACGCCCGATGCAGTGATTGGGGTTGGGGGCTATTCTTCTTTTCCTGTTTTAAAATTTGCCCAGCTAAAAAATATTCCAAGCTTTATTCACGAGAGTAATTCTTTTGCTGGAAAATCAAACCAATTATTGGCTAAAAAAGCTACGCGCATTTTTGTGTCAATGCCGGGTATGGATAAATTTTTCCCCGCCAATAAAATTGTGGTGTCCGGAAATCCTATTCGTCAATCCATTGCGCATTTGTCTATTTCTAGAGAAGCAGCATTGGCATTTTTTAATTTAAGTCCTAACAAAACAACCATATTAGCCATGGGCGGAAGCCTTGGTGCCAGAAGCATTAACCATGCTATTGCAAAAAATATTAAGGCATTTGAATTAAACGATTTGCAATTGATTTGGCAAACGGGTAAAACAACTGCCGACCAATTTATTAAAGTTGCGTCGGGCCATCCTAATATTTGGGCCGATGCGTTTATTACTGATATTGATAAAGCCTATGCGGCTGCAGATATAGTAATTAGTAGGTCTGGCGCCATGGCAGTAACGGAATTATGTGTTACCGGAAAGCCTACCATATTTGTACCTTTTCCATTAGCGGCCGAAGACCACCAAACACATAATGCAATGAGCTTGGTAAATAAACAAGCCGCCTTAATTGTTACAGATGCCAATGCTAATAAGGATTTGGTTGATGCGGTATTGCAATTAGCCAATAACAAATTATTGCAAGCACAGTTTGCTGAAAATGCAAAATCCTTAGCCATTACTAATGCAGATACCATTATTGCCAACGAAATTCTTAGCCTGATTTAGTGAATAAATTAAGTACCATACAAAAAATTTATTTCATTGGCATTGGAGGCATTGGCATGAGTGCGCTTGCCCGATATTTTTTATCAAAATCGGTGGAAGTGGCTGGTTACGATAAAACACCAACACCGCTAACACGCAGTTTAGAAGCAGCGGGTATTGCCATTCATTACGAAGAAAATATTAATTTAATTCCAAAAGAGGTTGATGCGGTGGTTTACACACCTGCTATTCCTGCAACACATGCCGAGTTGGTATATTATAGAGCCAATAACTACACCGTAGTAAAACGTAGCGATGTATTGCAATGGATTACCGAAGCCTCTTTTAATATTTGTGTGGCTGGTACGCATGGTAAAACAACTGTAAGCTCAATGGTGGCGCATATTTTACGCGATAGCAATTTTGGTTGTAATGCTTTTTTGGGTGGGATAGCCGCAAATTATCAAACTAATTTCTGGAGCAATCCTACTAATGTGGTGGTGGTAGAAGCAGACGAATACGACCGTAGTTTTTTAAAATTGCTACCTGATATTGCTGTAATTACTTCTATGGATCCCGACCATTTAGATATTTATGGAACAGCCCAAGCAGTAGAAGATGCATTTATTGAATTTGCAACAAAAATTAAGCCTGGTGGCTGTTTGGTAAGCCGATATGGTTTTAAAAGAGCGAGTGAATTAACAACATTTAATCAATATACTTATAGTTTAAACGAAGCGGAAGCAGATGTTTTTGCGCAAAATTTACAAGTAGTAGCTGGAAATTATTGTTTTGATGTGGCGGGAAAAATTTTTACAATTAAAGATATTTTGTTGCCAATGGGCGGCTTGCACAATATAGAAAATGCTTTAGCGGCGATTATTGTGGCAAAGCATGTGGGTATTGGAGACGATAAAATTCGCGCGGCGCTTGCCAATTTTAAAGGCGTTAAAAGACGTTTTGAATACCGAATTAAAACAGACAAGCAAGTACTCATAGACGATTATGCCCATCATCCACAAGAGCTTCGCGCATTGATTTCTGGCGTAAAAAGTTTGTACGCCAACCAACCAATGGTACTCGTTTTTCAACCCCATTTATTTAGTAGAACCAAAGACCAAGCAACTGACTTTGCGGCGGTATTAGACCTTGCAGACCAAGTATTGTTATTGCCTATTTATCCTGCCCGTGAATTGCCAATGGAAGGAGTGAGCAGTGAATTATTATTGGGTAAAATGCAATTGACCAACAAACAAATAATTCAAAAAGACCAACTAAGCAATTGGATGCAAGCAAACCAACCACCACTTGTGGTAATGGCTGGCGCTGGCGATATTGATGCCTTGGTAGAACCTATTCAATCGATACTATTGTGCGGATAAGCTTTAAAAACATACCGTGGAAAAAGCGTTTCATTCAAACAGGGTGGATTGTTTTGGGCTTGGGCACCATTGTTTTATTTGGTGCTGCTTTGCAAAAAAAAGCACAGAAAATTTGTACTGGCATACAGGTTGAAATTGCGGGCGCTGCTCAAAATATGTTTTTGGATGAAAAAGAAGTTACGGGCTTACTCAATTTACAGCAACCAGTGGTAGGTACTAGTATGAACAAAACAGATTTACGCGGATTAGAAAGTTTTGTAGAAAAAAATAGTTGGATTCAAAATGCCGAAATGTATTTTGATAACCAACAAATATTACAAGTTAAAATAGTAGAAAGACAACCTGTGGCAAGGGTGTTTTTAATTGGTGGCGGATCTTTTTATGTAGACAGCGCTGGTTTAAGACTGCCTTTGAGCGATAAAGTATCGGCCAGAGTACCTGTTTTTACTGGCTTTCCATCGAACCAACCCATTTTGGCTAAGCCAGATAGCGCCTTATTAGATGGCATAGTTAAGTTGGCGCAATTTATTCAAGCCGACTCTTTTTGGATGGCACAAATTGCCCAAGTGAACATTAATGGACAGTCTGATTTTGAACTCATTCCTATGGTGGGTAACCAACTTATTTTATTGGGAGATGCAGCATTATTAGATAAAAAGTTTCATAGACTCAATGCTTTTTACCAACAAGCATTATTGCAACAAGGATTAAATACCTACGAGAAACTAGATATTCGATTCGATAACCAAGTGGTGGCGGTAAGAACTGGATCGGAAAAAATGCAAGTAGACTCGGCAAGGGCCAAGGAATTAATTGCACAGCTGGTAAATAAAGTTGTTCCAATACCAACAACGCCTGATGCAGAAAAAAAGGAGCCAGTTGTTAAAACAGCAATTAAACCGGTAATTAAGCCAGAACCCAAGCCAGTTGCAACTCCTATTAATAAACCTGAACCAAAAAAAGAAATAAAAACAGTTCCGCCAAAAGCTAAAGTACTAGTGCCAAAAGCGGTATTGCCAGCAATAAAAAAACAAAATAATTAAAAGGAAATCAACTTATTAAACAATAAAATAACAATAAAGCCGTTTACGAAAGGATAGAATAAAGAGATAGCGCCCTAAAGCTATTACATCAACTCGATTTGATGGTTTTCTATTGCTCAGCAAATGGTTTTTAGAACAAACAACTAATTCTTTGCAAACAACTAAAACAGCTACTTTATGAATCACAATGAATCACCAATCATTGTTGGCCTAGATATTGGAACAACTAAAATTGCCGCTATTGCTGGTAGAAAAAACGAGTTTGGTAAATTAGAAATCTTAGGTTTTGGACGAGCCAATAGCAATGGTGTACAACACGGTCAAGTGTTAAACATCGACCAAACCATTAAAGCCATCCAACAAGCTTTGGTTAATTGCTATGAGAGTAATAAAGACCTTGAAATAAGCGAAGTATATGTAGGTATTGCTGGCCATCATATTAAAAGTTTGCAAACCCGTGGCGATATTGTTCGTCAAGAGCCTGAAAATGAAATTCAAAGCTGGGAAATTGATCAACTGATTAACAACCAACGCAAAACTTTTATTCCTGCCGGCGACCAAATTATTGACGTGATTCCACAAGATTTTCATGTAGATAATATTCAAAACATTAAAGACCCAGTGGGTTTTAATGGTGTGAAAGTGGGTGCTAATTTTCATATAATCACTGGCGATAGAAATGCTATTCGCAACATTAACCGTGCCGTTCAACGCAGCGGTTTAGAAACCAAAGACCTTGTATTACAACCATTGGCTTCTGCAAGTGCAGTAATGAGTGATATTGATATGGAAGCGGGTGTTGCTATTTTAGACATTGGTGGTGGAACATCTGATTTAGCGGTATTTTATGAAGGTATTTTAAAGCATACCGCTGTTATTCCTTTTGGCGGCGAAAATATTACTAACGATATCCGCTTAGGTTTGGGTGTGTTAAAAAGCCAAGCAGAAGCCATGAAAGTGCAGTTTGGTAGTGCCTTAGCCGACGAAGCAAAAGCCAACGCATATATTACTATTCCTGGTTTAAAAGGAATGCCTGCAAAAGAAATTAGTGTAAAAAATCTAGCCCAAATTATACAAGCTAGAATGAGCGAAATTTTAGATTTTGTAAGCTATCATTTAAAGCAAGTTGGTTTAGATAGCCGTGCATTGAATGGCGGTGTAATTCTTACTGGTGGCGGATCGCAACTAAAACACTTAATTCAACTAACAGAATATACCACTGGTTTAAATGCACGTATTGGTTTGCCAAACGAACATTTAGCACCTAACCATATTGAAGAGTTGAAAAAACCAATGTATGCAACTTGTATTGGTTTGATATTAAAAGGCTATAGCGACTACGAACACAAATACAAAGAGTTTAGCGAAAAGTACAAAAAAGTAGAAGTGCCTAAAACACTTACTGTACCTACATCTGAAATTGTTCAACCAGTTACAGAAAAAGATACACACGATATCACAGAAAGAAAAATGAAGTTCTGGGATAAGTTTAAGCACAACTTAATTGATATGTTTAAAGAAGAAGAAGACCAGATTATCAAATAATTCAAAATAATATTTGCGCAACTTTTTATTAAAATTTTTATTATGATTCATTTCGATCTTCCTAAACAGAAATCTTCTATCATCAAAGTTCTTGGTGTAGGCGGTGGCGGAAGTAATGCTGTTAACTTTATGTTTGCCCAAGACATTGAAGGGGTAGATTTTATTATTTGTAATACCGATGCAAAAGCTATTGAGCAAAGCAAGGTTCCCAATAAAATTCAGTTAGGACCACACCTTACACAAGGTTTGGGTGCTGGTGCAAATCCTGAAGTGGGTAAAAAAGCTACTGAAGAATCTTTAGAAGAAATTAAACGTATACTAGAAGTAAATACCAAGATGGCATTTATTTGTGTGGGAATGGGTGGTGGAACCGGTACAGGTGGCGCGCCAATTATTGCACAAATTTGTAAAGAGCAAGGCATTTTAACTGTAGGAATTGTTACTACACCATTTGGTTTTGAAGGACCTCGTAGAATGCAACAAGCCGAAGAAGGCATCCGTCAATTGAAGCCGCATGTTGATACCTTACTAGTTATTAGTAACGATAAATTGCGCATGCAATATGGCAATTTAAAAATGAAAGAAGCATTTGGCAAGGCCGATAATGTATTGGCTACTGCTGCTAAATGTATTACCGATATTATTAATAGCCGTGGTCATATTATTGTGGATTTTGCCGATGTATGTACGGTAATGAAAAACGGTGGTGTGGCTATTTTGGGCAAGAGTGAAGCAGAAGGTGAAAACCGCGCACAACGTGCCATTGAAGAAGCTTTATCATCTCCGCTATTAAATGATAGTGATATTAAAGGGGCTAAATGGATTTTAATAAATATCAATAGTGCCGAAGGTGAACACGAGTGCACCATGGACGAAGTAGAAACCATTAATAATTATTTGCGCATGCAAGCCGGTGAAGAAACCGATGTAATTGTTGGAATGGGCTATGATCCACAATTAGATAATAAAATTGGTATTACTTTAGTGGCTACTGGTTTTGAACACAAAGATCCATTTTCTAAACCTGCCCCTGTTGCAAAAGCAGCAGTTGTAGAAGAAAAAATAATGATGACTTTGGGTGCAGTAGAAGAAGCGCCGAAAGTAGTTGAACTAGTTGCAGCACAAGAACTACCAGTTCAACAAGAATTGCCTTTGGTAGAAGAAGTAGATCCTTTTGCACCACAAATGTTTGAACCAACTATTGCAGAAATTGCAATGGACTATAGTATTTCTTCAACCAATTACTACGATGAAACTCCTGAGTCAGTTGTAGTAGAACATACAGAAGAAGTGTTTCATTTTGAGTTGAGTTTAGATACGCCTGAAATAGAAGCTACTACTCCAGAACCTGAACTAGCACCAATACCTGAACCAGTGGTGGTTGCTAAAACAGAAATGGAAGCCTTGGTAGATTTTACAGTGTCGGATCAACCAGCAGTGGTTGCTCCAAAACCAATGGGTTTAAGCAAGCCACAAAATATTTATGCAGAGCCTAGTAGTTTTGTTGCCGAGCCAATGGTATCAATGGTTGTAGCGCCTACGCCTGCACCAGTGCCTGTTGCTGCTGCACCTGTTTATATTCCTACACCTGCACCAGTTCAAACAATGGAATTCATCCATCGCGAAGAGCCCGAAGAAATGCAGTTGGTAATGAAAGAGTCTACTATGCCGCAAGCAAGTGCTGCGCCTATTCAAAATAATTATCAGTCCGAAGACAATTATTTAGACGAAACAGAAGAGCAAAAAAGAAGGGCTGCAGAGCGTATTCAAAAATTGCGCAATCTTTCTTATAATTTAAACACAACAGATCCGAATAATGAATTTGATTCGGTGCCTGCTTATATTAGAAGGAACATGGAATTGTTTGGCAATTCTATTACCTCTGTTGAAAATTTTTACAGTAAAGTAACTGTAGGTAAAGATTCAAATAATCAAACTCAAATGAGTACGATTAATACGTTTCTCGACGGAAAAAAACCAGATTAACGATTGCTGGCTATTAGTTGTTCTAAACTTGGTGATTTAGTTGTTAGCCCCCGAATTAGCTGTCGGGGGCTTTTTAAAATTAACAAGGCCAAATAGATTACCACTCAATAACTTACAGACATGGCTACTATATTAATTACAGGCGGCACCGGATTAGTGGGAAAAAAATTAACACAATTATTTATATCGAAAGGCTACGATGTAAATATTTTTACCCGCACAATTCCTACTAAAAAAGCGCACCAAAATATTCATTATTTTTTATGGGACGTAGTGGCTGGAACCATTGATAACAAAGCCATTGAAACGGCCGACCATATTGTACATTTAGCTGGTGCAGGTGTTGCCGATGCGCGTTGGACTAAAAAAAGAAAACAAGAAATTGTAGATAGTAGGGTACAGAGTTGTCAATTAATTGTAAAAGCTTTAGAGACAGTTAACAACAACGTACAATCAATTGTTAGTGCCTCTGCTATTGGTTGGTATGGCGCCGATACACCCATTAGTTTGCGCGATGGTTTTGTAGAAACAGCACCTGCCGATACGGAATTTTTAGGTGAAACCTGTCGCTTATGGGAATTGAATATACAACCTGTTTTAGCACTGAATAAAAGATTGGTGCAATTGCGTATTGGTATTGTTTTAAGCAATGATGGCGGTGCTTTACTAGAGTTTAAAAAGCCCATTAAAATGGGTGTTGCTGCTATTTTAGGATCGGGCAAACAAGTAATTAGTTGGATTCATATTACCGACTTGTGTAACCTGATTTTGTTTGGTATTGAAAACAATAACATGCAAGGAGTTTATAATGCAGTAGCGCCTGAACCAGTCACCAATAAAGCACTCACGCTGGCACTAGCCAAAAAAATGCGCGGACAATTTTTTATTCCAATGCATGTGCCCGCTTTTGTATTAAAAATAATGCTAGGCGAAATGAGTATTGAAGTTTTAAAAAGTGCTACTGTAAATAGTTTTAAAACAGCGTCGGCAGGCTTTCACTTTAGTTATCCAACTATAGATTTGGCAATAGGTCAATTGTGCAATAAATATTTACACTAATAATTATTGACGTTTATTTATCTGCGTAAAATATAGTTGCTTACAAATTACAAGTCTCTGCGTTTGTGTAAATAGTAACAAAGTGCCCAAACTGCTGCTGTTAAAATAATTGTATAAATTACTTGTTCTGGAATAGCATCAATTGCTTTTTCGTAGGCCTCTTTCATTTCTTTGCCAAAGCGATTCATGAAGGCTGGCATTGGAATAATACGATCTGAAATTTCAAATGGCAAATACTTTCCAATATCATTTAATTTAAATTTAGCGTAACCAACAGCAATATTTTCTACTATCAAATTATAGAAAAGAAAAATGCCTAATGCTATAAATGCTTTTTTAATTAAGAAGCCTAGCAAAAAAGCCAGTGATAATTGCGCAAATGTTTGTAAAAAAAACAATGGAATATATTGTAATTGTTCCATCCATCTGCCAATATTATCGGGGTCGGAATAAATGCCTATGCCCGTTGCAACTACTGTGTACATTAGGGTGCAGACCAATGATATAATAATTACATCGGCTAATTTACTAGTTACAAATTGTGCACGGCTCCATCCGTCAATAATATTTTGGCGCTGTGTTTTAAACATGTATTCGTTGGTCACTAACATAATAACCAATAACGACGGAATCAATATAAAAAATGACGACAAGAAGGCTACTGAATGCCAGGTTTCTGGAAATGCAAATGGGTTACCCAATAACATTTTTGCAATGGTATTGGTCATTTCTTTTCCGCGGATAGATTTTGTATAGGCGTAATACGAAAGCAGGGTAGTGCCTGGATACGTAAATGTTACAATCAATAACATCCACCAAAACGCGGGGTATTTTTTAATTTTTAACCATTCAATTTTTAATAAGCTGAGCATACAATATTTTTTAGCGGATTAGTCGTTAGTGAGTTCAAAGAATTTTGTTTCTAAACTTTTCTTGCGCGGAATTAATTGGCTAATAACCACACCATGGTTAAAACAATATTGGTTGATAGCTTCTGGTTGCGCTGTTCCTGCCGGAAAAAACACAGAAACAGAATGCTCGTTGTGTTTAATAGAAGAAATTCCTGGAAAATTTGTTAATGCCAATTGCAATGCTGTTAAGTCTTGTGCAGCCACTTCAATAATATCTTCTTGTGCCAATACTTCTGCTACAGGTCCGGCTGTAATTAATACACCGCGTTTCATGATAGCTACATGCGTACAAACTTTTTCTACTTCATCTAACAAATG
>JBAXPJ010000079.1:0-11209 GCA_037132335.1 Sediminibacterium sp.
TATGATAAAAATCATAACAAAAAGTGCGTAAAATCAAGTTTTCTAATAATTGTTATTCACTATCTTCATGCCCGATAATTTATTGCTATGGGTGCAGCTTACTTAATTGTTTTAATTCTTGCCGCAATTGCTTTTTCATTTGGCGGTATTTTAATTGCAAAAATCTTCGTAAAGGGTACAAAAAATCCTCAGAAAGGACAAGCCTATGAATGTGGTATCCCTTCAGAAGGTTCTCCTTGGAACCAGTTTAATGTTGGATATTATCTATTTGCATTAATCTTTTTAATTTTTGATGTTGAGTTAGTATTTATGTATCCCTGGGCTGTGGTTGTTAAACAAGTTGGCATGCCTGCATTATTTGAAATCATTGTATTCTTTTTTATATTATTTATGGGATTTTTATATGCACACAAAAAAGGTGCTTTAAAATGGATTTAATATAATTTATTATAAATTAAAAGATTGTTCAATAAAAATTTATGGTTTCAACTGAAAACAAAACAAATCAAGAATTTCCAGGACAAATTCATGAAACAGCAGGCGGTGGAATTGTGTTGAGTAAATTAGATGATGTAATTAATTGGGCTAGGTCTAATTCATTATGGCCGCTCACATTTGCTACTAGTTGTTGTGGTATTGAAATGATGGCTGTTGCCTCTGCCAAATACGATTTCTCTCGATTTGGTTTTGAAGTTGCAAGGGCTACTCCCCGACAAGCAGATGTTATTATTATTGCTGGAACAATTGTGAATAAAATGGCGCCAGTATTAAAACGTCTATACGATCAAATGGCTGATCCTAAATATGTGATTGCAATGGGTGCCTGCGCTATTAGCGGAGGCCCTTTTTTTTATAATACTTATTCTGTAGTAAAAGGTGCAGACCACGTAATTCCTGTGGATGTATATATTCCAGGATGTCCACCAAGGCCAGAAGCGTTACTACATGCATTAATTAGTTTACAGGATAAAATAAAAATGGGTATGACACGCGAACAGATCAAACAGTCTGTTTAATTTTTATTGCAATTGATCATTTGAAAAACGGTACTTATTAATATGTTGAAAGAAGAATTAACAATTATTATCAAAGAACTACTGCCTAATGCAGTAATTGAAGAAGCTGGCGAATGGTTGAATTGCTCTTTAGAAGCAAGTGAGTTTAAACAAGCTGCTTTACAATTGCGCAATTTTAATCAAATGCCTTTTGATTTTTTGTTCTGTTTAACATGTGTAGATTGGAAGACCCATTTTACAATGGTTTATCATCTCCGTTCTAAAAAAACCAACGACAATATTGTTATTAAAGTAAAGCTTAATAGAGATACTCCTGAAATTGATACTGTATCTGATATTTGGCGAACTGCTGAATTTCATGAGCGTGAAGTATTTGATTTATTTGGGATTATTTTTTTACAACATCCCGATTTAAGGAGGCTATTATTAACAGATGATTGGGTTGGATATCCTTTGCGTAAAGATTATGATGATCCAATTAACATGATTAAATTATAGAACCATAGCATCTAGCAATAATCGATACTAATTCGATTTAAAAACAAATGAAAACCATGGTGGAAGAAATTGGTAAAACAGTAGAAGGAGATTTGATCATTAATGTAGGCCCGCAACACCCAGCAACACATGGTGTATTGCATTTGGTCATCACCTTAAATGGAGAGACCATTAAAAAAGTAGAACCACATTTGGGTTATATCCATCGCTCTATTGAAAAAATGTGCGAGAGTCTTACTTACCGTCAATTTATTTATACTACTAGCCGAATGGATTATTTGTCGGCTCATATTAATAACCATGCATGTGCAATGGTGGTTGAAAAAGCATTACAAATTGAAGTGCCTGCTCGTGCGCAAGTTATTCGTGTATTGATGGATGAATTAACAAGAATTGCTTCACATGAATTATGGTGGGGTGCTATGGCAATGGATCTTGGCGCATTTACACCTTTCTTTCATGCATTTAGAGAAAGAGAAACCATTAATGATATCATGGAAGAAACTTGTGGTGCGCGCTTAACCATGAACTACAATGTACCAGGTGGTGTAATGGCTGATTTGCATCCAAACTTTGTTGAACGCGTTAAGAATTTCTTGAAATTATATAAATTAAAAATTCACGAATACGACGAACTAGTTACCGGAAATATTATTTTTCAAAACAGAATGAAAGGCGTTGGTTTTTTATCTGCTGAAGATGCTATTTCTTATGGTGTAACAGGCCCTGCAGCCAGAGGTAGCGGTGTTTCTTGCGATGTAAGAAAACATTTTCCTTACGAAATTTATCAGCAACTACAATTCGATGAAATATTAGAAACTGCTGGAGATTCATTTGCTAGATATATGGTTCGTTTACGTGAAATGAATGAATCTATAAAAATAATTGAGCAATTGATTGACATGATTCCTGAAGGTGATTTTCAAGCAAAAACAAAAGCTGTTTTAAAATTACCCAAAGGCGAATTTTTTCAATCAGTTGAAACAGCACGTGGTGAATTGGGTGTATATATAGTAAGTGAAGGTGGTACAACTCCTTATCGTATTAAATTTAGGTCTCCTGGTTTTTCAAATTTATCGGCGCTCAATCATATGACTACTGGTGAAAAATTAGGTGATTTAGTTGCCTCGATGGGTACACTAGATTTGGTTATTCCTGATATTGATCGATAAATATTTTTATAATAACAGGGTTTGATAGAAGATTATTTGTTCATTAAGATACTTTAGATACATGTTTAGTTTAGAAAGCTTAACAACAATCGTTCACAATTGGTTAAACAAAACCTTTCAACCAAACCTAGCTTTATTGATAGAGTTTGTAATTGTTGGTGTATTAGCCATTGCCCTATTTGCCATGCTAGGACTAGTTCTGGTACTCATGGAACGCAAAGTAGCCGCTTGGATTCAAATACGGCTTGGACCTAATAGAGTTGGTCCGAAAGGGATGCTACAAAGTTTGGCTGATACAGTTAAACTAATTATGAAAGAAGGCTTAACACCAGACGGAGCAGATAAGTTCTTGTTTAATTTAGCACCCTATATTGTAATGATTTCTGCCATGATGGTATTGGCTCCTATTGGTTTTGCCAAAGGATTTCAAATATGGGATATTAATATTGGTGTGCTATATGTATCTGCTATTTCATCGGTATCAGTCATTGGAATTTTAATGGCAGGATGGTCTAGTAATAATAAGTACTCTTTATTAGGTGCCATGCGCAGTGGTGCGCAAATGGTGAGTTATGAATTGTCTGTTGGTTTATCTATTTTATCCATCATTGTTTTAACTGGTAGTTTGAGTTTAAATGATATTGTTTTATCTCAACAAAACGGTTGGTGGATTTTTAAAGCACATATTCCTGCGTTAATTTCTTTTGTGATTTTTATTATTGCGGTAACTGCAGAAACCAATCGTGCACCATTCGATTTATCAGAAGCAGAATCTGAATTAACAGCAGGTTTTCATACAGAATATTCTGGAATGAAATTCGCTTTATTCTTTTTAGCTGAATACATTAATATATTTATTGTTTGTGCCATTGGTGCCACTTTGTTTTTTGGCGGATGGATGCCTTTGCATATTGGCTCTTGGGAAGGATTTAACCATGTCATGGATTATATACCATCGTCTATTTGGTTTTTTGGAAAAACATTTTTCTTGATATTTTTAATAATGTGGTTTAGGTGGACATTTCCAAGATTAAGAGTAGACCAATTATTGAATTTAGAATGGAAATATTTATTACCAATCAGTATGTTCAATCTTTTATTGATGACCCTAGTGGCTATCATGGGCTGGCATTTTTAAATTGAAATTAAAGCAGTAAGATGTTTCTAGTTAATTACTTTAAGGATATTTATAACGCATTAAAATCTCTATTTGTGGGGATGCGCAGAACGGGTTACTATTTTACGCACCACAAAGAAATTATTACGCAATTATATCCAGAAAACAGGTTAGAATTAAACTTGCCTGAACGTTTTAGAGGAGAAGTTATCATGACGCATGATGACCAAAATGAACACGCATGTACTGGCTGTTCTGCTTGTGAATTGGCTTGCCCTAATGGAACCATTAAAATCATTAACAAATTTGATATTTCTCCAGAAGGCAAAAAGAAAAAAGCAATTGACACATTTATCTATCATTTAGAACTTTGTACTATGTGTAATTTATGCGTAGAGGCCTGCCCTACTGATGCAATTAAAATGGCACAAACATTCGAACACAGTGTATTTGACCGAGCGATGTTAACAAAAAAATTAAATCAACCAAATTCTAAATTAAGGGCTGGAGTAGAATAAAATTGATCTATTAAAATATTAATTATGAGTGCTGCTGCTATATTTTTTTACCTGATTGCTGCTTTTATTTTAGGCACAGGAATACTTGCTGTTACAACCCGAAAAATATTTAGGGCTTCTATTTGGTTATTATTTTCTTTGATAGGAATTGCCGCATTGTATTTTTGGTTGAAATTAGAATTTCTTGCTGCGGTTCAAATTATAGTATACGTTGGTGGAATTGTTGTACTAATTATCTTTTCAATATTTCTTACTATTAAATCTGGCGATGAAATGCAAAAGCCATTATTAGTGAGAAGTATTTTTTCTGCATTGGCAGTTGTTTTCGGAGCAGCATTTATCATGAGACTATTACAAAAATATCCCTTCAAATTAAATACGGGTAAGCCATTTGAATTGAAGGTGAGTGATATTGGTACTCAAATGTTGGATACAAAAAATTTTGGCTACCTATTGCCATTTGAATTAATCAGTATGTTGTTATTGGCCGCTATGATTGGTTGTATTGTGATTGCCATTAAACATAAAGAACCAGAAAATAATTTACCAAATCAAACTATTTAACTGAATCACATGAACGAAGTTCCTTTAACACATATTCTTTTTTTAAGTACGGCCTTATTTTTCATAGGGGCCTATGGTTTGTTTACCAGAAGAAATATGATTACCATGTTAATGGCTATTGAACTAATGCTCAATAGTGTAAATATTAATTTTGTTGCGTTTAATAAATATTTGTACGCAGATAAATTAGATGGTATTTTCTTCAGCATTTTTATTATCACTATTGCTGCAGCTGAAGCAGCAGTTGCCATTGCAATTATTATTAATTTATATAGAAGTCATCATTCTATAGATGTAGAAGATGCAACAGAATTAAAGTATTAAAACATTCATTGATAGACGACCATTTTTATACCAATAACTGATCAAATGAGTAATCCGATTTTTATAGCACTGATTCCTATTTTGCCACTAACCTGTTTTTTATTGTTAGGGCTTTTTGGTAGAAAACATTTTTCTACTACTGGCGGAATCATAGGCACTTTATCTTTATTTATTTCAACAATTTTATCTTTTGCTACTGCCTATCAATACTTTTTTCAAACAGGAAAAATCAATGGGGTTTATCAAAAAATAATTGTTTTTAAATATACTTGGTTAGAATTCGCACCCAATCTATCTATTGATATGGGCATACTTTTAGATCCTATTACAGTGATGATGCTGGTGGTGGTAAGTTTTGTTTCTTTAATGGTACATGTATTTAGTTTAGGATATATGAAAGGAGAAACGAGGTTTGCTACTTATTATGCTTTTTTATCGTTGTTTACTTTTTCTATGTTAGGATTAATTCTTTCTTCGAATATTTTTCAGATCTATTTGTTTTGGGAATTAGTGGGTGTTTCCTCATTTTTATTAATTGGATTTTATTTTGAAAAACCTAGTGCTGTTGCTGCTTCAAAAAAAGCATTTATTGTTACTAGGTTTGCCGATTTAGGTTTTTTAATAGGCATACTTATTTTAGCTTTCTATGCACATACCTTAGATTTTGGAATTTTAATAGAGCGTTTAAGCGTTATATCATCTCCTTATTTAACGGCTATTAATGCAGCTTCTTTTCTTGGTATGTCTGCACTTAGTTGGGGATTAATTCTTGTATTTATAGGTGGAGCTGGTAAATCAGCCATGTTCCCTTTACATATTTGGTTACCCGATGCAATGGAAGGCCCTACACCAGTATCTGCTTTAATTCACGCGGCTACCATGGTTGTTGCTGGTGTTTTTTTAGTGGCTAGATTGTTTCCAATATTTGCATTGTCTGATCCTGCTGCTTTACAAGTAGTGATGTATACTGGTGCTTTTTCGGCTTTCTTTGCTGCAGTAATTGCTTGTACACAAACCGATATTAAAAGAGTACTAGCGTATTCTACTATGTCGCAAATTGGCTATATGATGTTTGCACTAGGTGTATCTAAATATAATGGAGAAGAAGGATTGGGTTATATGGGTTCTATGTTCCATTTATTTACCCATGCATTTTTTAAGTCGCTATTATTTTTAGGTGCTGGTTCAGTCATTCATTTTGTTCATAGTAATGAAATGAAAGACATGGGTGGATTAAGAAAATTAATGCCAATTACACATATTAGTTTTTTAATTGCTTGTTTGGCCATTGCAGGTATCCCTCCTTTTGCTGGTTTTTTTAGTAAGGAAGAAATTTTAATGGCTGCATTTGAATCGAACAGATTAATTTATGTAGTTGCACTAATTACTTCAGGTCTTACAGCATTTTATATGTTCCGATTATATTATAGTATTTTTTGGAGCAAAGAGGCTTCTGTAAACAATCATCATGGCGAAGGAACAATAAGCATGAAAATTCCTTTGATATTATTAGCCATTTTAGCAATTGGATCAGGATTAGTACCTATTGCATCCTTTGTTACTGCAGATGGCTTACCAATTAAATCACATGTACCTATCTCTTTTTCAATTTTACCTGTTTCATTAGCCCTTATTGGTATTTTATTAGCTACGCGTTTGTTTAAAAATAGCAATGATTTACCAGTTCGAATTTCGCAACAAATGGGTGGACTATACACAGCGGCTAGTAGAAAATTTTATATTGATGAAGTATATTTATTTGTAACTAAAAAAATTCTCTTCAACTTAATTGGAAAACCAGCCGCTTGGTTCGATAAACATATTGTTGATGGATTAATGAACTTACTAGCAAATAGCACTGCCAAAGTTTCTGAACAAATCAAAGGCTTTCAATCAGGCAAGGTACAAGATTATGCTTTGTACTTTTTTGGTGGAATTGCAAGTTTAATTATTCTATTTATTTATCTGTGGCAATAAAATATTAACCATGAACTTAACCTTATTATTATTATTTCCATTATTTACTGCTTTTGCAATTCTTTTTGCAAAGGGTTTAAAACAGGTAAGAGTCATTGCATTAATAGGCAGTATTTTTCAGTTACTATTAGCTGGAAAACTATTAATGGCTTATTACCAAATAAAAGCACAAGGTAACCAGTCTCAAATGGTTTTTGAGTATATTCAAAACTGGTATGCGCCCTTGCATTTACAATACCATATTGGTGTAGATGGTATATCAATTGCCATGATATTACTTACTGCATTTGTAGTTGTTGCAGGTATTTTGGTTTCTTGGAAAACAGAACAATTATCTAAAGAGTTCTTTTTCTTATTGATTTTATTAAGCTTAGGTGCTTATGGATTTTTTATATCATTAGATTTATTCACTTTATTTTTCTTTTTAGAAGTAGCAGTCATTCCTAAGTTTTTATTAATTGGAATTTGGGGAAGTGGAAAAAAAGACAATAGTGCTATGAAACTAGCGCTAATGCTAATGGGTGGCTCTGCGCTAATTTTAGTAGGAATTTTAGGAATTTATTTTAATACACATACCGAAGCAGGCATTCACACATTTGATTTATTGCTTATTTCTAAAATGAATATTGCTTTGCCAATTCAAAAAATATTCTTTCCTTTTGCGTTTATTGGGTTTGGTGTATTTACAGCAATTTTTCCTTTTCATACATGGGTACCAGATGGTCATGCTTCTGCTCCAACTGCAGCATCGATGTTCTTGGCAGGTATATCCATGAAATTAGGTGGATATGGTTGTTTACGTGTAGCCACTTTTTTAATGCCAGATGCAGCGCATGCTTATTCATGGATTATCATTTTACTAGCAACTATTGCTATTATTTATGGCGCATTCGCTACCATGATGCAAACTGATTTAAAATACATTAATGCATATTCTTCTATTAGTCACTGTGGATTTGTTTTACTAGGTATAGGAATGCTTACCAAAACATCTATTATGGGTGCGGTAATGCAAATGGTGTCTCACGGTTTAATGACAGCCTTATTCTTTGCTGCAATTGGTATGATTTATAGTAGAACACATACAAGAATGGTGGCCCAATTAGGAGGCTTATTAAAAGCGATGCCATTTATTTCGTCGGTATTTGTTATTGCAGGTTTGTGCTCTTTAGGACTACCGGGTTTTAGTGGTTTTGCTGCTGAAATGACCGTATTTATGGGCTCTTGGCAAAATCCAGATAAATGGTTTCGATTGGCAACAATTTTGGCTTGTGCTTCAATTGTAGTTACTGCTGTATATATTTTAAGGGCAGCAGGACAAACTATTATGGGGCCAATGGTTAATAAAGAACATGAATTATTAACAGATGCTAGTTGGAATGAAAAATTTGCAGCAATCTTATTGATAGTTGGAATTGTAGTTGTTGGTATTGCACCATTTTGGTTGATTGATTTAATTCAACCAGGAACAGAAATTATTATGAGTAAACTAGGTGCAATTGCACTAGCGAAATAATGAATCATTGAAATTTGTATTATGTTGAACGAATATTTAATTCTTTTAAAATCTGAATGGATCATCATTGCCATCATCTTTTTATTACTTTTTATAAAAGTAGGCCCTAAAGAATGGAAGAATGAAACATTATTATATGGTATTAATATTTTATTGTTGTTTAATTTATTGGCTGGCTTTTACAATAATGTAGAAGGCAACTTATTTAATGGAATGTACCACTCCACCCAATTAATTTTATTAGAAAAAAATATACTGAATTTAGGTGTATACTTGGTTTCTTTAATTGCATATCCTTGGTTAAAAGAACACAAACATTTATTAGAATTTTATATTCTTTTATTATCTACCTTATTGGGCATGTTCTTTATGATTTCTAGTGGCAACTTATTAATTTTCTATTTAGGTTTAGAATTGTCTACTATTCCTTTAGCAGCACTAGCTAATTTTGATTTACATAAAAGACAATCATCTGAAGCGGCAATGAAATTAATTATTTCATCTGCTTTTTCATCTGCCATTTTATTATTTGGTGTATCTATATTATATGGAACAACGGGTTCTTTATCATTTTATGAAATATCGCAACATATTTATGGCAATCAATTACAAGTAATTGCATTCATTTTAATACTAGCTGGATTTTGTTTTAAAATTTCTGTTGTACCCTTTCATTTATGGACTGCAGATGTATATGAAGGAGCTCCTGCACCTGTTACGGCTTATTTATCGGTCATCTCTAAAACAGCAGTACTATTTATTTTCATGTCGGTAATGTATACTGTATTTAAAACAATTGCAACACAGTGGTATTTGATGATTTTTGTATTGAGTATTGTTACAATTTTAATTGGTAATTTATTTGCCCTTCGTCAAAATAATTTAAAGCGCTTTTTGGCTTTTTCATCCATCGCACAAGTTGGTTTTATATTATTAGGTTTATCCGGTACTTCAATAATGGGAATTGCATCTGTTATCTATTTCTTATTAATCTATTTATTTTCTAATCTAGCAGCATTTGGTGTTATTGCTTTAGTGTCTGCAGTGGCTAATAAAGAAACAATATCTGACTATAAAGGTTTTTATAAAACAAATCCATTTTTGTCTTGGGTACTTGCTATTGCTTTGTTCTCTTTAGCTGGCGTTCCACCTACTGCAGGATTTTTTGGGAAGTTCTTTTTAATTATGGCTGGGGCTGAAAGAGGTAATTATATTTGGGTAGTGTTTGCCGCTATTAATATGATCATTTCGTTTTATTATTATTTAAAAGTGGTGAAAGCAATTTTCATGGATCCTAATGATCAACCTATTGAAACTATTTCTATACCTGCTTTGCCAAAACTAGCAATGATCATTTGTTTAGCTGGTATGATTCTAACAGGATTTTTTAGTTGGATTTACGAATACATTTATTCATTAAGCATTTTATAAATCATTGAATTAATATTTATTATGGCAATCAATTCTAATCATATTTCAGAAGACCTAGACGGCATTAAATGTGCCATTGTAGAAAAGAATGTATCTGCTGAAAGGGTTGCATTTTTAAAACCTTTATTAGAATACAACAATTTAACGGTGGTAGTTGTACCGTCAGCACCTGCTAAAGTTGCTGCTGTAACTGCCGAAACAGAGCCTGTATCAGAACCAATAGTTGAAACCTATACTGTTGGTGTTACGAACATGTTATTTAATTCTATCAATGCCATATACGGCAGACTATTAGATACCCCTGATGGACATATTGTAACCATGAAATATTGGCAGCAATTAGAAAATGTTTCTAATGATGAAATACCCTATTTCCAAAAATAGCCCTTTATATCCTTCGCAATCAGTTTGCAATGATTTACGCAAATTGATATTTAATCAAAAGCAGAATATTCTTGCTTACATAATTATTGTTTAATTTGAGTTTGAAAAATCAACTCAATGAACAAAAAAACTATTACTCTTACCCTATTCATTTGTATAGCAAGTATGACAGAGGCGCAATTACAATACCCTGTAAGCCATAAAGGCAATCAGGTAGACAATTACCATGGAACACAAGTAGCCGATCCTTATCGTTGGTTAGAAGACGATAATAGTATAGAAACCAAGGATTGGGTAAAAGCACAAAATGAAGTCAGCTTTAATTATTTATCGAAAATTAATTATAGAGAAGGATTTAAAAAACGAATTGAAGCACTATCTAACTATGCAAAGTTTTCTAGTCCTCAACGTAAAGGAGATTGGTTCTATTTTTATAAAAATGATGGCTTACAAAATCAGAGTGTTTTATATAAACAAAAAGGTTTGAGTGGTCAACCCGTTTTAGTATTAGATCCTAACAAGCTTTCTCCTGATGGTACTACCCGACTGATTGGTTTTGTTTTAAATAAATCAGGAAACTATGCCGCATGGGGTATTTCTAAAGGCGGTAGCGATTGGCAGGAATATTATGTAAGAGATATGACCACAGGAAAGGATTTAGCAGATACTTTACAATGGGTAAAGGTTTCTGG
>JBAXPJ010000080.1:0-11063 GCA_037132335.1 Sediminibacterium sp.
GTTCACTTTATGGTTACTACCTGTCATGAATATGCAGATGTAGACGACCCAACTGGAGGTGGCTTTAAAATTTACAAGCACATGCAAGCCTTAAAACCAGATTTCATGGTGCATACAGGCGATGTGATTTATTACGATTCAATGGCAAAAGAACTTTCCTTAGCCTATTGGCATTGGCAAAGAATGTTTGGATTGAGAAATGCAATTGACTTTTACAGACAAACGCCTACGTATTTTATGAAAGACGACCACGACACTTGGATGAATGATTGTTATCCAGGAGAAACGACAAGGTTCATGGGAAAATTTACATTTAAGCAAGGTGTTGAAACATTCAAGCAACAAGTTCCAATGAGCGAAAAACCTTATAGAACTTTTAGATGGGGTAAAGACTTGCAAATTTGGGTAGTAGAAGGCAGAGAATATCGAGACAAAAACAATATACCCGATGGACCTGAAAAAACAATTTGGGGGAAGGTTCAAATGGAATGGTTTAAAAATAGTTTTGAGGCATCTGATGCAACTTATAAAATTTTAATTAGCCCTACGCCTATTGTTGGGCCAGACCGTCCACAAAAAAGAGACAACCATGCAAATAGCGGCTTCGCTTATGAAGGCGCTCAAATAAAAAACTTTTTATCTGGCCGAAAAAATGTGTTTGTGATTTGTGGCGACAGGCATTGGCAGTATGTTTCACAAGATTTAAAAACCAAGCTAATGGAATTTAGTTGCGGACCAGCAAGTAATGAACACGCAGGAGGTTGGAAAAAAGAGGAGGTATTACCAGCGCATAAATATTTAAATATTGTAGGAGGTTTTTTGAGTGTGCAAATTAAAAGAGCAAATAATATTGCCGCCATAACATTTACACATTATAGTGTTGATGGAGAAAAATTACACACAGAAAATTTTAACGAACTATCATAGCTTGCTAAATAATTTTTTTAATTAGACACCTTGTCTTTAAATAAAATTGTAAATAGTATAAAGTATTTTAAATGATAAAATCTAATTAATGAAGAAATTTCTACCTATTTTAATATTGTTGGTATCTCAAAATAAAACCATTGTTTTTTCGCAAAATAAATCTTTGCCAGATTTACCAAAAGCAAATACCAACTTGGTTTTAATGGCACCCATTAATTCATGGGACGAAGCCATACCATTGGGTAATGGGCTCTTGGGCGGATTGTTATGGGGCGATAAAAACACTATACGTTTGTCTTTGGATCGTGGAGATTTATGGGACGAAAGAACCCATGGAGAAAAAGAGTGGTGGAAAAAAAGAACCTATGCAAAAGGTGCTGAATTATTAGCTGCTAAACTATACGATTCATTAAACGGTTGGTGGGATGACCCATACAATGGATTAACCCCAACCAAATTACCGGCAGGTAGAATTGAAATTAAATTGCCGTCTACAGAAATAGTGAATCGCTTTGATTTAAATTTAGCAACTGCAGAAGGGACTGCCTATTTCAATTCAAATGCATGTATAAAAACCTTTTTTAGTGCAACTGAAAAAGTAGCAGTTATTTCTATTCAAAATAGTATACCTGATTCAATTAATCTGTTGAGCACTTTAGATGTGTACAATAAAAACCATACAATAAAAGCCGAAATAAGTAGCGGTGGAACCATTTTAAAATTAGGCTACCCTATTGCAACAAAAGGATTTTCAAATAATGCCAAATGGTATATTCAAGAAGCTGCTGATGGATTAAAATATTGTGTGTATGTTCAAATTAAAAAAACACCAACCGAAACCTTAATTGCATTGACTATAACTTCTACTAATGACAGCAAAGATTTTGTAGCCCTTGCAAGTCAACGATGTTTAACAGCTTTGAATCAGGGATATACAAAAGTACTGGCCGATCATGCTGCATGGTGGAAGCAATTTTGGCAAAAATCTAGTGTTTCCGTACCAGATACTGCTATTCAAAAACAATATAATTTGGTGCAATACTTTTATGGAGCAGCTTCTCGAATAGATGCACCACCAATGCCTTTGCAAGGAGTATGGACGGCCGACAATGGCAGTTTGCCTCCATGGAAAGGAGACTACCACAACGACCTCAACACGCAAATGACTTATATGGCTTATCAAGAATCAGGAAGATTCAATGAAGGAGCTTCGTACATCAATTATTTATGGGATCGTAAAAAAATATTTGAAGATTTTGCAAAGGATTTTTATGGCACTAAAGGACTTGCTTGTCCGGGTGTAATGTCGTTTGCGGGGCAACCATTGGGCGGTTGGGGACAATATAGTATGAGCCCTACAATGAGTGCTTGGAGTGCGCATTTATTTTACCTGCATTGGCTATATACTGCAGACGAACAATTTTTACAAGAAAAAGCATATCCCTGGTGCGCAGAAGTAGGAGAATGTATGCTTGGCTTATTAAAACCAGATAAAAATGGTCAATTGGTTTTACCCATGTCTGCCTCGCCAGAAATATACGACGACTCACCACAAGCTTGGTTGGAACCCAATAGCAATTACGATATTATGTGTTTAAAAATGCTCTTCTTATCATTACAAGAAATGGCAAGTGTAAATCATAAAAACACCGAAGCCATTAAATGGAAAAATGCGGCAGATGGTTTGGGTGATTTTCATGCTAAATCAGATGGCACATTATTAATGGATGCAAACAGTGAAATTCCATACAGCCATCGTCATTTAAGTAATTTAATGGGATTATACCCTTTTAATTTAATTACAATTGCCGGAGGTGAAAAAGAAAATACTACTATTCAATCTAGTTTAAAAAAATGGGATAGCTTAGGCACTAAAGCCTGGTGTGGTTATAGTTTTTCTTGGATGAGTTGTTTGCGTGCAAGAGTGGGCGATGCCGAAGAATCACTAAGAAATTTAGAAATATTTGTAAAAGCATTTATTTTAAGAAATGGCTTTCATGCCAATGGCGACCAAACAAAATCGGGATACTCTAATTTCACTTATCGGCCCTTTACTTTAGAAGGAAATTTCTTAGCATCACAAGCGGTTCAAGAAATGCTTCTACAAAGTTGGAGTAGTAGCCCTGGCAAGCCAAATACAGGAGTTATCCGCATATTCCCTGCAGTATCAAATAAATGGAAGGATGCGTCTTTTAAAGACCTTAGGGCTGAAGGCGGGTATAAAGTTTCAGCTGTTCGCAAAAATTATCAAACCGAAACTTTTAGCATTCAAGCAGTAAAAACAGGTTTAGTATATATTCAAGATAATTTCAAAAGCAAACCCAATTGGAATATTAAAGGGGTACATAAATCAGGAAATATTTTTGAAGTTTTATTAACAAAAGGACAAACACTTAGTGCCACTTTTTAAAAAAAAACAAACAGTTCAAATTAATTATTGAACTTAAAAAAATAACGATCTGCGAACGTAATAAAATATGGCCAATTTGGTGTTGGCGTATGCCCAGATTTGTGTTGTCTGAAAGCAATTTCACCATCCATTAAAGAAGTTTCAGCTATTGGAAATTCAGTAGTACCTAGGCCTTTTTTACCTAATAATTTATATACTGACCCAGCATATAATCCACCTAAAAAACTACCTTTTGCATCAACCCATCCATCCCCTTTTTCTCCTACACTAATAAAAACCGGACGCGGTGCACACAATGCTACTAATTCATGCGAATCCACTGGCATATCATTCCATGTTAATGGGCCAGCGTACTTTATAAAATTACCTGCCATCCAATGGTATTCATTTGATCCAGCAACATTTTCAACTAATTCACCAGCATTACGTCGGTGTAATTTCACCCCGCCTTCTCCCGAAGAACTAATAAATGCAATGGCAAAACGTTCATCATAAGCCATGGTAACCACTGTTGCTTTGCCATACCTAGAATGTCCTTCAATTCCAACTTTTTTAGCATCTACTGCAGGGTCTGATTCAAAATAATCTAAGGCTTTACTTGCACCCCAAGCCCATGCACGTAAAGCGCCCCAATCGTCGGCTTTGCGCGATTGACCTTTATTCATTAAACCTATTATTCCCTGTGTTAATCCAGCGCCATTATCGGCTTGAATACTACCAGGCACAATCACTGCATAACCCCATCCTTTTGCTAATAATTGTTGTTGCCAACTAGGTTCAGCTGGCTTTGCAGGACCGGCTGCTGCAGGTGGCCTAAATCCACCCATTCCTCCAGCTGGAAAAATAAATCCAAATTCCATAATTACAGGAACGCCTTTTGTTGCGTTTTCGGGAGTGGTTAACGAGAGTTGAATATCTACTTTAATTTGAGGATAAGCAGCATTGTCTACATGCCCAATTAATTTTTTTGTAACCACAGCAAAATCACCATTTTTTTCATGCGTTGTACTCACTACTTCCCAATTTACTTTTGGTAAATTTTTAGGTACACGTCCATAAATTTCACGGTCAAAATCTTCTACAATTTCTGGCCTTCTTTGTTTCCACCAGACTTTTGCATTCGTTACATTTTTTCCATTATTGAGTAATAATGCATTGGGAACTATTGGAAATGGATTGGCTTTTGACTCATCGTAATTTGCGGCATTTGGCGCCTTAGGATCACTACCATTAGCTCCTTGCCTTAAAGAAGTAATGTGCAATAATTCTAACATCTTTTTATGGTCTTGTTCTGTAAGTTGCCTTACACTATCTGCAGATTTTCTTCGAGCAATACTATCTGTCGGCGATAAGCGAGGAAACTGTGCCTGAGATTGATAAGAAAAAAACAAGGCAGCAGAAAAAAATAGGGCTGTTTTTTGTATCATAAAAATTGGGTTAAATGATCCGGTAAGTTACAGAAGAATTACTAATAAACTAAATTTTAAAAAACATATTAATCTAAATCAAAAAAAGTATCTTGTAATTACAAAACAACAATATGACATATTTTAAATTTATTGCATTTTTAAGCATTACGGCAATTTGTGCCTCGCCTTTTTTAGTATTTGGTCAATCAAAAAAAACAACACCCATTTCTCAACCATTGGTATCACATATTTATACAGCAGATCCATCGGCTCATGTATTCAATGGCAAAATTTATATTTATCCATCACACGACATAGAAGCTGGCATTAAAGAGAATGATTTGGGAGACCATTTTGATATGAGAGACTATCATATTTTGTCGATGGACTCTATTGGAGGCAAAGTAACCGACAATGGTGTAGCATTAGACAAAAAAGACATTCCCTGGGCAGGAAGGCAGTTATGGGCGCCAGATGCAGCTTATAAAAACGGCGTGTATTATTTATACTTTCCTATAAAAGACAAACAAGATATTTTTAGAATTGGGGTAGCCACTAGCAACTCTCCAGTTGGCCCATTTAAAGCAGAAAAAGAACCCATCAAAGGAAGTTATAGTATTGACCCTTGTGTGTTTAAAAATTCCGATGGCAATTACTATATGTACTTTGGAGGCATTTGGGGTGGGCAGCTACAAAACTGGACAAATGGTAGTTACGATGCAAGCGCAACACTTCGCAAACCAAATGAAGAAGCCATTATGCCAAGGGTTGCCAAATTAAATAGCGATATGAAAACATTTTCAGAAGAAGCTAGAAATATTAAAATTATTGATTCTCAAGGAAACACATTTTTAGAAAGCAATAACGATAAAAGATTTTTTGAAGCCGCTTGGATGCACCAATACAAAGGGAAATATTATTTTTCTTATTCATCTGGAGATACCCATAATATCAATTACGCAATTGGCAACAATCCTTACGGCCCATTCACTTATAAAGGAATTGTGTTAAAGCCTGTGCAAGGATGGACCAATCACCATTCTATTGTAGAAATAAAAGGTAAATGGTATTTGTTTTATCACGACACACAAATTTCTGGTAAAACACATTTGCGCAATGTAAAAGTAACTGAGCTAAAATACAATGCCGATGGAAGCATTCAAACTATTGAAGCCTATAAATAATTTTTCTACTGAAAAACCATTTTATGAAATACTTTTTTACTGTTTTAGCTAGTTGTTTTTTAATTGGAATGCTCAATAGTTTTTCGCTAAAAAATAAAGCGGAAAAAGAAATTACTGCTACTACAATTGATAGCACACGCGGATTAAAAGACTATTTTAAAAAGTATTTCACAATAGGTGTTGCCGTTTCTCCGAGGTCTTTAAAAACAGACGAAGCTGTTTTGATTGTAAAACATTTTGGAAGTGTTACGCCAGAAAATGCCATGAAAATGGGGCCTATCCATCCAAAAGAAAATGAATACTATTTTAAAGATGCAGATTCAATTGTTGCATTTGCTAAAAGAAATAATCAAAAAATTAGGGGTCATAATTTATGTTGGCACAATCAAACACCTAGATGGTTTTTTACAAATGCAACCGGAGACACCGTAACCAAAGGCGTTTTATTAGAAAGATTAAAAGAACATATCAATACAGTTGTAAATAGGTACAAAGGCATTGTCTATGCATGGGATGTAGTGAATGAAGCTATCTCAGACAAACAGGGTGAATTCTATCGCAATTCTGCTTTTTATAGAATTTGTGGAGAAGAATTTATTGCAAAAGCATTTGAATACGCACACGAAGCAGATCCAAATGCGCTCTTGTTTTATAACGACTATAATGAAATTAATCCTCAAAAAAGAGAGAAGATGTACCAGTTGGTAAAAGGATTAAAAGATGCAGGCGTACCAATCAATGGAATAGGTCTTCAAGGACATTGGGCCATCAATGAACCAACAGATACAGTACTCGCAAATACTTTAGAAAAATTCAGCAAACTGGGTTTAAAAATTCAAATCACAGAGTTGGATATTTCAGTATATCCAAAAGAACACAATTCAAGAGAACGAGTTGCAGCCGACACAACAACAACATTTAGTCCAGAAAAAGAACAGCAACAAATTGAAATGTACAAGCGATGTTTTTCATTATTTGAAAAATATAAAAAATCAATTAGCAGTGTTACTTTTTGGAATATCTCAGACAGAAGTAGTTGGTTAGATAATTTTCCAGTACGTGGAAGAAAAGATTATCCTTTATTATTCGACAAAAATTTATTGCCCAAAAAAGCGTTCTGGGAAGTAGTTAGTACCATTAAATAAACATTTGAAGCAACAACACAAAGCACAATCCTAAAATTGAAATAAGTGTTTCCATTACTGTCCAAGAAAGAAATGTTTGCTTTAAAGTTAAATTAAAGAATTCCTTGTACATCCAAAATCCGGAATCATTAATATGCGATCCAAAAACGCTACCTGCGCCAACAGCCAATACCATTAGCTCAGGCGAAACAGCTCCTGACAATGCCAAAGGCGCAACTATACCTGCAGCAGTGAGTCCGGCAACGGTTGCAGATCCTAGCGTAACACGCAATAGTGCAGTAATTATCCATGCAAATACCAAGGGAGGCAAATGTAGTTTTGAACTAAATGCAGAAATATAATTTCCAGTGCCACTATCAATTAACACCTGTTTAAAAACTCCACCCGCTGTGATGGTTAGCAATATCATTGCAATCCCAGCAATGGCATCTTTTACCCATTGCATGATTTCATTCATGGGCTTATTTTTTTGCATTCCAAAAAAATGGATGGCTGCTATTACTGCAATTAATAAGGCAATTGTTGAATCTCCGGTAAAAGACAATACTTTATTTATAAGCCCATTTTTATCTAATACTGCTTGTGCTAAAACCGAAAGAGTAATTAGTATAATTGGCAGCAATGCAATAGAAAAACTAGCTATTGCAGATGGCGGGTTATGTTTATTTGAATTGGTGTCTTCAAATAAAAAACTATTAATATCTACTTTTATTTTTTTTAACACCCTCCCCAATAAGGGGCCTGCTATAATAACGGCCGGAATGGCTATTAAGAGGCCATAGACTAGCGTTTTACCCATATCGGCATGAAAGGCATTCACTAAAACTACAGGCCCTGGATGAGGCGGTAAAAAGCAATGCGTAGTAGATAGTGCCGCAGCCATTGGTATGGCTATATACAAAAGCGGCAAGCCTGTTTTTTTGGCAATAGTAAAAACCAATGGAACTAAAATTACAAAGCCCGCATTATAATACAAGGGAATGCCTATTAAAAAACCTGTAATCATTACGGCCCATTGTATATTTTTTTTGCCAAAAAAACCAATCAGTGTTGCAGAGATTTTTTCGGTTGCACCTGCCGATTCTAGTATTTTTCCAAGAATTGCACCTAAACATAAAATGAGTGCAAGCCCTCCAAGTGTTGATCCAACGCCTTTTTCAATAGTTGCTACTAATTTAGATGGCTCCATTCCCAATAACAAGCCAGTTAAAATAGCTACAATTAATAACGATAAAAAAGGACTTACTTTTTTTACCGTTAAAAAAATCTGTACAGAAATGGCAATTACTAGAATTAAAAAAATCATAGCTTTTTTTTAGTATGAATTTTTAATGTAAATCTCTTGTTACTTCATCTCCAGAACCACCTCGTAAAATATCTAAATCAGCACCCAAATGCGCTTGTTGCACATGATCAATATAAAATTTCACATATCCCCTATCTGCCATTGGTTTCGGAGCTATCCATGCTGCTTTTCGTTTTTTTATTTCTTCATCACTAATGTCTAAATGCAAACTTCTTTTTTCTACATCTAGCTCTATCATATCGCCTTCTTGTACTATGGCCAAAGTGCCCCCAATAGATGATTCTGGCGAAACATGCAGTATCACTGTGCCGCCAGCAGTTCCACTCATTCTTCCATCCGATATTCTAATGATATCTTTTACTCCTTTTCTAATTAATTTTTCTGGAAGGTCTACATTACCTACCTCAGGCATTCCCGGATAACCTACAGGTCCAGCACCTTTTAACACTATCACACTATTTTCGTCAATTACTAAATTAGGGTCATCAATTCGCGCATGGTAATCTTCCATTGTTTCAAATACCACGGCAGGTCCACGGTGCTTCATTAAATGTTTGCTTGCTGCAGATGGTTTAATGATGGCGCCATTTTCGCATAAGTTTCCTTTTAATACAGCGATACCTGCATTCAATTGAAGCGGTTGTTCAATTGTAGCAATTACATCTGTGTTGTAGCAAATGGGTTTGGCATTATTTTCACCAATGGATTTTCCATTGACAGTTATAATTTCATTGTGTAAATATTTTTGCAACTCTTTAATGATCACAGGCAATCCACCTGCATAATAAAAATCTTCCATTAAAAATTCTCCTGAAGGTTTCAAATTAGCTAATAGCGGAATTTGGCTACCAATTTTATCGAAGTCTTCTAGGTTTAATTCAACCCCCATCCTACCGGCAATAGCTAATAAATGAATGATTAAATTCGTTGAACCTCCAACACCAGCATTTACCATAATTGAATTTTCAAATGCTTTTCTTGTAAGAATTTTTGAAAGACGTAAATCTTCTTTCACCATCTCAACAATTCTTCTTCCAGACATCTGAGCCATGACTTTTTTTCTAGCATCAACAGCAGGTATTGCAGCGGCACCTGGTAAGGTTAAACCCAATGCTTCCACCATACAAGCCATGGTAGATGCGGTTCCCATACTCATGCAATGCCCTTGACTTCTAGCAGAACCAACTTCGGCTTCATGAATATCTTCAGCAGTATAATTTTCAACTAATTGTTTTTCTTTAACCATCCAATTAAATGAACCAGAGCCAATACACTCCCCTTTAAATCGACCATTTAACATGGGGCCACCAGGTACAATTATTGTAGGTAAGTCTACGCTACATGCACCCATTAATGTAGACGGTGTTGTTTTATCACAACCAGTAAGTAATACCACGCCGTCTAATGGATTTGCACGAATACTTTCTTCTGTATCCATACTTGCCAAATTTCTAAACAACATGGTGGTAGGACGCATGATCGTTTCACCCAAAGATGTTACAGGAAATTCTAATGGAAATCCACCAGCTTCAATCACACCTCTTTTTACTATTTCAGCAAAGTCACGTAAATGCCCATTGCAAGGCGTTAGTTCACTCCAAGTATTACAAATGCCAATTACAGGTCGGCCAGTAAAATAATCATCTGGGTATCCTTGGTTACGTAACCAAGAGCGATGAACGAATCCCATTTTATCTGATTTTCCAAACCAATCGTGGCTTCTAAGTTTCATATATTCCGTTTAAATAGAACTTTAATGCATTATTTGATTCTAAATATATGCATTTTAAAAAAATACAGCAGTTAGTTAAATAAAATCTAACCTATTAGTATAAAGTATGAAATGAAAAAGTAGCTGCACAATTCAACACAACAGGTTCTAGCTGTTAAGTTAAGCAAATAATAAGAACTAATCAAAGCAGAAATAATGAAAGAAAAATTTAAAACTTAATATAAAATCCTAGCTCTACAAAAAACGAATTAGACAATGTTTTTTCTGATTTTGGCGTAGAATTATTTACAAAAGTATTCTGCGTGCCATTTAGTAGTTTATTTACAGTAGTAGTTGTTGTATAGATGGGGTTTTGAGGCAATGCGAAAGTTGGGGTAATAAAAATTCCTAGATTTTGATGTTCATAATTAAGTGGGATGGAAATTTCATAATCCATTAATGTGATTTTACTATTATCTACAGTAGTTGTTGATACAGAAGATACTAATGCAGGATTTAATAGTTTAGCAACTTTAGTTAATTTTCTATTGGTATACCCTTCGTAAAAATGTAGTGTACTAAAATTTGTTGAAAGAGCCGGTGTTAAAGTAAAAACACTTGTTTGATCACCAAAATTAAATGCATGCGAAAAACCAAGATTAAACCCAATATCAGCTTTATTTGCAAATGTGATATCTGTAGTAGAATTAAATTCTAAAAAATTAAAATCATAACTAAAATAAGCGCCAATACTACCTTTAACATCACTCTGAATAGCAGTACTAGATTGATTATAAGCACTTTTATTGGCATAAACAGAACCCGTTAATTTTTTTGAGATAGAAAAGTCATACCCTATATCAAATGAGAAAAGGTCAACCCTTTTTTCTTTTGCACTTGACAGATAAGACAAAGATCCTATTACATAAAATCCAGACTTATCGTAATAACCCAAACTTGGTGTAATATAT
>JBAXPJ010000081.1:0-10848 GCA_037132335.1 Sediminibacterium sp.
CCACTCAGCGACGAAATATTAACCGATATGTTACAAGAAAAAGGCTACAATATTGCACGCAGAACGGTGGCAAAATATCGTGAGCAATTAAATGTACCTGTTGCCAGACTGCGCAAAGAACTTTAAATACCAATCCAAAAGATGCATACGAATTCCATTGATTCAAAAACTTCCAATAATTTTTTTACGCTCGTATTAAAATTTACAGCAAAAATTATATCTTATCTTTTTCATCCGCTGTTTATACCAACCTATGTGTTTCTATTTTTAATGAAAACATTTCCTTATGAGTTTGCCAATATTACAGATTGGCAATTAAAAATGCGCTTGTTTGGCGTGTTTTGGTTTACAGCTTTCTTTCCAGCATTTGCAGTTTTTTTATTGTGGCGTTTAAAGTTTAGCGATAGTATTTTTTTGCGTACCCAAAAAGAAAGAATTGTTCCTTATGTGGTAACCATGTTTTTTTATTGGTGGATGTATTATTTGAGTAGAAATTTTACTGATCAACCTATTGTTTTAAAATTCTTTTTTATGGGAATTTTTGTTGCAACAGTTTTTGGACTCATTATAAATAATTATTTTAAAATCAGTTTACATGCTATGGCAATGGGGGGCGCAGCAACTGCAATTGTGCTTTTTGCCTTCTTTTATGGTGCCTCAATTGGTGCAGCCATTAGTATTGCATTACTCTTAACAGGTATTGTATGCACTAGCCGTTTATTGGTTAGCGATCATACAAACAAAGAAATTTATACTGGATTATTCGTTGGCATCATTAGCCAACTTTTAGCATATTGGTTTGCACTATAGTAGCTTTTACTATTTGCCAAGAAATATCCGTTTCTTTGCGCAGAATTTAATGTTTATGTGGTACCGCTTAGGACAATTTATACTAAAAAATAGAGTAGGAGCATTATTGCTGTTATTGGTTTTAACATGTATCATGGGCTATTATGCAGTTCAGGTAAAATTAAGTTACGATTTCACCCGAGCCGTTCCAACAGACAATCCAAAAATGGTCGATTACCAAGCCTTCCTAAAAAAGTTTGGTGCCGATGGAAATACAATGGTGATTGGTGTTCAGACAGACCAATATTTTAAAAAAGATTTTTTTAATAGCGTAGCAACATTAGGACAAGCGTTAAAGAAAATACCTGGCGTAATAGGTGTCTTAAGTATACCAGAAGTTGTTACACTTGCCATAGATTCAACTACACAAAAGTTCGGTCCACTTAAAGTATTCCATTATCCATATACCAATCAGTTATTATTAGATTCGGCTAAATCTGTTTTTGAGTCTTTACGTTTTTATCAAACCATTCTATACAACCCCAAAACCAATGCTTACTTAATGGGCGTAAGTGTAAATAAAGACACTATTAATTCAAAAAGCCGCACCCGTTTAATTAATGATATTTCTGCTACTGTTTCGGCATTTGAAAAGTCAAGCAACACCACTGTTTATTTAAGTGGCATGCCATATATTAGAACAGTAATGGCCAATAGAATTAAATCTGAATTGAATTTATTTTTATTAGCATCACTAGTACTTTCTGCACTTACTTTATTTTTATTTTTTCGTTCAATAAGCGCTACAATTATGAGCTTGCTCGTAGTAGGTATGGGCGTTATTTGGAGTTTTGGAACCATCGTTTTGTTTGGTTATAAAATTACATTGCTAACGGCATTGATTCCTATTTTAGTGGTGGTTATTGGTGTTCCCAACTGTATTTACTTTTTAAATAAATACCATACTACTTATAAAGAAATGCCAGATAAAGAAAAGGCATTGGTAAACATGGTAGGTAGAATGGGGATTGTTACACTGTTCTGTAATATAGCTGCTGCCATTGGGTTTGCTGTATTTGCATTTACCAAAAGTCCTTTGTTGCAAGAGTTTGGAATAGTTGCAGGAATAAATATTATGGCGCTATTTTTAATTTCATTATTATTTATTCCATCGGTTTTAAGTTATTTACCAGCGCCCAAACCAAAACATATAAAGTATCTCGATAATCCATTATTAGAAAAGTTATTGGTTAAAATAGAACGTTGGACTTTTCACCATGCAAAATGGGTATATGGAATTACGGCTATTATAACCATCATTGCAATCATTGGAATTTTCAGAATTAAAAGCGAAGGATTTATTGTAGATGATCTTCCTAAAAAAGATAAATTATATACCGATTTAAAATGGTTTGAAACACAGTTTCAAGGATTAATGCCTTTAGAGATTTTGGTGGATGCAAAAAAATCGAGGGCTGCCCTTAAAATGGAAACCATGCTTGATGTTGAAGAACTCAGTAATTATATTGCAACTAAACCAGAAGCAGCGCGTCCTTTAAGTATTGTAGAAGCATTGAAATTTGCCAACCAAGGATTTTATAATGGAGATACCGCTAGTTATGTATTGCCTTTAGAAATACCTGCTTCACTTTCTGCTGCACTTCGGTCTAAAGAAAAAGGCAAATCAGATTTCATGAAATTGATTGGTCAGTTTTTGGATTCCAACCAACAGTCTACTCGAATTAGTGTGAATATGAAAGATATAGGAAGTGTAAAACTTCCCATATTAATAGCAGATCTTCAAAAAAAATCGGCACAAATTTTTGATAGTACTAAATACAATGTGCTTTTTACAGGAAGCACCATTACGTTTTTAGAAGGCACTTCTTTTATTATTCGAGGATTAAAAGAAAGTATTTTTTGGGCTTTTCTATTGATAACACTTTGCATGCTGTATTTATTTAAATCATTCAGAATACTACTGTGCTCACTTATTCCAAACCTAGTACCATTAATTATTACTGCTGGAGTAATGGGCTGGGTAGGCATTGCGCTAAAACCATCTACCGTATTGGTATTTAGTGTGGCTTTGGGTATAGCCATTGATGTGACAATTAGGTTTTTGATTAACTACAAGCAAGAATTACCCCATTTTAACAACCAAGTAGCACCAACTTTAGTGCAAACTATTAGGCATACAGGGATTAGTATCATTTATACTTCACTGGTATTAATTGCCGGCTTTATCATTTTTTGTTGGAGTGATTTTGGCGGAACCAATGCTTTGGGATGGCTGACCTCTCTTACATTAGTAGTAGGGACCCTAACCAATTTGGTGTTATTGCCTGTGTTAATTATAACTACTTCTGCAAAACAAAAACAATAAGAAGCAACTGCTATGACCAGATTTTTTCTAAAATTTTAGAAAAATGATGAATTATGCTATATATTCGTTACCTGTTTTAACACTTTTGCCCTTAGATTGATTGATTTGCAACGCCATGCAGAAATAAATTAGGTATTAAAATCTATTTTTATTTATATATTTTATAATATATAAAAGATTTATTTTCAATATCTTTTTATGAGTTTCTACCCAACTGTAGTGATTTTTAAAAAAAATGTCAACCAAATTAAACTATCTATTGTAACCTGTGTTATGCTATTGTTAATTAACTTTAACCTCTAGAAACTTTAAAATTAAAAACCAAACTATGAGAAAATTTATTGTAATGATTTTGTGTATTACGTTAGGGGTTCTACAACTAGCGGCACAAAACCGTACTGTAACAGGGAAAGTTACAGATGAAAAAGGTGCGCCAATTGCAAATGCAAGCGTAACAGCTAAATCTTCTAAAAATGGTACTACTACCAATGCAGAAGGCCTTTTTAAACTTTCTTTACCTAATTCAATTAAAGCAGTAACAATTTCTTCTTTAAATTTTGTTCAAAAAGAAGTTACAATTGCTGCAAATAATAGTGCAAATGCAACGCTAACTGCTAGCGCCTCTGATCTATTGGAGGAAGTTGTAGTAGTTGGTTATGGTGCTGCGAAAAAGAAAACAGAAGTAGCAGGATCTATTGTGCAAGTTTCTGCATCAAAAATACAGAACCTACCTTCAGCAAATATGTTTGATGCCTTGCAAGGTAAAGTTGCTGGTTTACAAGTTTATAACTCATCTGGAGAGCCTTCAGCCACTCCTTCTATTCGTTTAAATGGAGTAGGATCATTAAGTGCTAGTTCAACACCTTTATATGTAATGGATGGCGTTCCAATTGATGGTGGAACAATATTGAGTTTGAACCCAGAAGATTTTGAAACAATCACTGTGCTTAAAGACGCTTCTTCAACTTCTATTTATGGATCAAGAGCTGCAAATGGTGTAATCTTTATTACTTCAAAAAAAGGAAAACTAAATAGTTCAAAAATTACTTTAAATACCCAATATGGTACTTCAAATCTTGTGAAACCAACACTTGATTTATTTAATAGTTTTATGAACACAAAGCAGTTAACCGACTTTTGGGTAGCTACTGGTTATCAAACACAAGCGCAAGTAACAAGTTTACTTAACACCTATACTGGCGATACTAAATGGTATAAACAGTATTACAAAGAAAATATACCAACTAAACAAATTGATTTAAACGTTTCTGGTGGTGGTGGTAAAACAACTTACTATATTTCTGGTAGCGCATTCAAACAAGAAGGTTTGACATGGCGTTCAGATTATGAGCGTTATACACTTAGATCAAATCTAACAACTACAGTAAACAGTTGGTTTAAATTAGGTATGAATCTATTTGGAGGCTTTGATAAAAGACAAACCAATCCTTATGGTTCAAACTCAACTAACAGAGGTCTTTCTCTACTTCGTCAACCTTTTTATTCAGCGTATGATGCAAGTGGTGTAAAATATCCAGACATTATTCCTGGAGGTAATTTTTACAATCCTAGTTATTTAGCCGACAAACTTCAAGGATATGCTAATAACGTTCAGTTAAATCCAAGTGGCTATTTACAAATTAATCCATTTAAAGGGATGACTTTAAAATCTCAACTTGGAATGGAATTTTATGATTACAGAAGTTCATCATTGACTTTGCCATCTTATTTAGGTTCATTAAATAACGGTAACGCTTCTGAAAGTTTTACTAGAGGAACAACCAATACAATTACAAATACAGCAGAGTATACGTTTAAGATTCGTCAGAACCATTCTTTAACATTATTAGCTGGGCAAGAATTTATTGCTAATACAACTACATCATTCGGTGGCGGTTCTACTGGCCAAACAGATGACAGATTAATTATGGTATCTTCTGGTCCTACCGGTTATACTGCTAGTTCTTCTAAAACTGAATATGCATATGCATCTTATTTTGGAAGGTTAAACTACAATTTTAATTCAAAATACTTTGTTGATCTATCAGTAAGAAATGACCAGTCTTCTAGATTTGGTAGAGACTTACGTGGTGCTACTTTTTATTCTGGAGGTTTAATGTGGCAGGCTAAAAAAGAGAACTTCTTAAAAAATGTTAATTGGTTAACTAATTTAACGGTTAAGTCTAGCATTGGTACTAGTGGTAACTCTTCTATTGGTAACTATGATGCACTTGCAACCGTTGGAACAAACTTATATAATGCGGGAACTGGATGGGCTGTTAATACAGCTGGAAATCCAACCTTGTCTTGGGAAACACAAAGACAAATCAATGTAGGATTCCAGGCAACTTTATTTAAAAAATTAAATTTAGATGTTGAGTATTTTGATAGAAAAACTTCTAATATGTTAATTAGTGTTCCATATCCTTACACAACTGGATATTCTAGTATTACTAGTAATGTGGGAAGTTTAAAAAATACAGGATGGAATGCGAATATTAATTTTGATTTCGTAAATACCAAAAAAGCATACTTTAATACGTATGTAAATCTTGGTTTTGTTGAGCAAAAAATTACAGAACTTTTCCAAGGAAAAAATTACTGGATTATTCCTAATACAGGAGTATGTTGGGCTGTTGGACAACCAGTTTCTTTCTTCTACCCAATTTTCTCTCAAGTTAATTCAGCAACTGGTAACCCAGAGTGGTTTAGCCCTAATGTTGATCCAACTAAAATTGTTGAAGTCAATAAAAATCCAGCTAGCGTAACTTCTGTATTTAATAGTACAGGTTTACAGCAAAATACTGGTATTAAAAGATATGCGCCGTTTAATGGAGGCTTTGGATTCTCTGGTAGATATAGAGATTTCTCTGTTAGTGCAGACTTCGCTTTCTCAAAAGGAAAATATATGATTAATAATGACAGATATTTCTTTGAAAATCCAAATCAGTTTGCAGGTTATAATCAGTCTGCTACTGTATTAGATTATTGGAAAAACCCTGGTGATGTTGCACGTTTTCCTAAATATGGTATTCAGTTTACACAATTTGATACAAGGTTAATTGAAGACGCTTCTTTTATTAGGTTAAAAGCTTTGACTTTTGGATATGATCTTTCTCAAACATTGCTAAACAAAACAAAAGTGCTTTCTGCGCTTAAATTCTTTGTTACATTCCGTAATATCTGGACATTAACTAAATATAGTGGACCAGATCCTGAGGTGGATACCAACGTTTCACTTGGTGCAAATCCAAACACAAGTCAAGTAGCTGTGGGATTAAACCTTTCGTTTTAAGAATTAGCATTAACCAGAAAAATTAAAAGAAAATGAAAAAATTACTTACAATAAATATCATAGCATTTGTCGCAATCCTTTCATTAGGTTCTTGTGAAAAAAAGCTAGACCTTTTTCCTTACAGTTCGATTGAGCTTTCTCAGTCTTTTAAAACTGTAAAAGATGCAAGTACTTGGAATACTGGTCTATATTCAGACTTAAGAGCAAGGGTATATGGCTCTTACAATATATCTCAGGATGTACAAGTAGACCAATTAAACGCTTCTTTAGACTTTGGAAATCGTAATGGTAACCCACACCGTTGGGGTACTAGTTTCTTAGCTGATGATGGCGCTTTAAGTGGTGCTTGGTCTGGCTATTATTCCGCCTTAAAAAATATTAATACCACAATTGCTGGATTTAATAATATTACTGCAACTACTGCAACTGATATTGCTGCACTTGCCCGTTATAAAGGCGATGCTTATTTAGCACGTGCTTATTATTATTCTGAATTAATTATTCGTTTTGCTAAGCCATTTGAGCCTGCAACTGCAGCTCAAGATTTAGGTGTTCCATTGGTATTAGAATTTGATATTAATGCACGTCCTGCTAGGTCAACTGTAAAGCAAGTATATGATCAAATTATTCTTGATATTAATGCAGCAAAAACCAATTTAGCAGCAGTGCCAGGTGTACAAGGTTCTAACAAATTCACTATTGACGTTGCGAATGCTTTAGAAGCTAGGGTGCGTTTAAATATGCAAGATTGGGCTGGAGCTATGGCTGCTGCAAATGCAGTAATTACTGGTGCTAAATACCCTCTATTAAATACAGTAGCTGGTTTAACTAGCATGTGGACTAATGATGCAGCAACAGAAGTATTATTTCAATGTTCAGTTGTAAAAACTACTGAACAAGCTAATACCAATTCTATTTATTTAGGATACAATGGAGCAACTCTAAAGTATGTGCCAGATTTCATTCCAACACAAACTTTTATCAATACATATGATGCCGCAGATTTTAGAAAGCAAGTTTATTTTAAACAACTTCCTACTATCATTCAAGGTGTGAACTATCCTACTATGACATTAGTAAATAAGTTCCCAGGTAACCCACTTTTGTTTACTGCAGCTACTACTAACTATCAGCATGCACCAAAAGTTTTCAGGGTTGCTGAACTGTATTTAATCTATGCAGAAGCTGCAGTACGTGCAGGTGCTAGTTCTGAGCTTTTAGGCTTGAGTATGTTAAATACTTTACGTGTATCAAGAGGGTTACCTGCTCTAGCTGCATTGTCTGGGGCGCCACTTCTATTGCAAGTTCAAAATGAAAGAACCAAAGAATTGGCATTTGAAGGATTCCGCTTATTTGATCTAAAAAGATGGCATCAAGGATTTTCAAGAGGAACAGCTCAAGATTTAGGTGCCATTAATGTTGGAGCTAATTATAACACATTATCGGTTGCTGCAGATGCAGACCAATATGTTTGGGGAGTTCCAACATACGATGTAAATATTAATACTAACTTGATTCAAAATAAAGGTTGGTAATAATTTAAATATATTTTATACTTAATAAAAAAGGCTATCTCATTTTTGAGATAGCCTTTTTTATTATCATTATGTCCCCTAGTAATAAAATTTATAACATTAAACGGAAACTCTTTAAATAAATATTTGTTGCTATTAATGCGTACTGGAAAATATTTTATTTTAATACCTCAGCCAATTTCTTTTCAAGTTCTGCGCCTCTTAATCCACTAGCAATAATTTTACCTTGAGGATCAATTAGTACATTAAAAGGTATTCCATCAAATTGGTAAATGCCAACAATGGTGCTTTGCCATTTTTTCAAATCACTAATTTGGGTCCAACTTAGTTGATCGTCTTTAATTGCTTTTTCCCAATTGGCTTTATCGTCATCTAATGAAACGCCTAAAATAGTAAAGTTTTTATTTTTAAATTTTTGATAAGCAACCAATACATTTGGATTTTCTTGACGGCAGGGTCCACACCAGCTTGCCCAAAAATCAACCAATACATATTTGCCTTTAAAACTACTTAAGTTAACTAGTTTGCCATTTACATCTGGCATGCTAATTTCTGGTGCTTGTTGGTTTAATAAAGCATATGCAGGAGGTGCAGCAGGGTTGGCTGCTTGCGTAGTTAATAAGGCTTTTAGTTTTGCTAGTCCACTATGCTCTTTAAAGGTATCGGCAGCGGCTAGTGCCAATGCTTTCAATTCTTCTGTTTTCATGGTTCTTGAAGCCAATCCTATGGCATAATACCTAACCGCCGGACTATTTGAATGACTAATAAAATCTGTTACAAATTTATTTAGGCTTTTAACGCTTTCGTCTCTTTGTAAACGAAGCACTGTTAATACACTATCAGATGCATTTTGTTTTTGTAAACTATCAATCATGGTGAAAGTGTCGTACAATACAGAGTCTTTTGTATGGTAGGCTTCCATTAATTCATGCAATGCAGTTGTAGCAGGCGATCCCTCTACTTCGTATTGTCTAAAATGTGCCATATCTATTTTCAGGCGAATGCTTTTACTATCATTCACTACTAATATAGCAGGTCCTTTTTCGAGTTGTAAACGATACAAACTTTCTTCCTTACCCAAAGTGCGCAACTCAAATGTTCCGGACTTTTTTAAGGAAGCAGAATCAAGTGTAATAGGTTGCTCACCAGCAAAAGGAATTTCTTGTAATGATATTAATTGCTCTGGCGCGTTAGTTATTTTTCCACTTACCACAAATGCGCCATACTTTTTTTCTTGACAAGAAAATAAAGCAACAACCAATAAACTGCTTAAAATGATATTTTTCATACGAAGGTTTAACTTGAAAAATTGATAAATATAAATCTAGTGATTCAAAAACAAAGTCATGTTATTTTTGCAAGGCTTCTTCTAATAATTGCGTTACTAATTTTGGGTCGGCTTTTCCGCTACTCAACTTTTTTACTTCTCCCACAAATAGTCCTATCAAACCTTTTTTGCCTTTTTTGTATTCCGCTACTTTGTCTGGCATTTTTGCAATAACGGCTTCAATCCATTTACTTAATTCATTGCCATCACTCACTTGCAATAAGTTCATGCTTTCTGCAATTGATAATGCCGATAAATTATTGGATGTAATTAGTGCAGGTAAAATTTTAGAAGATGCAATTGAAAAATTAATTGTCCCTTCGTCTACTAGTGCAATTAATTCTGCTAGTTTAATGCCATCAAGGGTTAATTGATGCAATGATATATGGTGTTCGTGTAAGTATTGTTTAATTGGGCCAAGTATCCAGTTTGCTACTGCTTTGTAGTTCTGCGTATGAGCAATAACTGATTCGAAATATAAAGCAGTTGCTTGTTCGTCGCAAAGCTGGTGTGCATCGTATTCACTTAATCCTAATAGAACAAATTTTTCCATTAAGGCATTGGGCAATACGGGTAATTGGCTTTGGATATTTTGAATAAAACTATCCGTTAAATGAAACGGTGCTAAATCTGGATCTGGAAAATAGCGATAATCATTTGCTTCTTCTTTATCGCGAATAGCAAATGTTGTATCGTTCGATGCATTAAAACTGCGTGTTTGTTGTTGAACTTTTTCGCCCTTATCTAAAATGGCAGCCAATCGTTCTATTTCAAACTCAATGGCTTTTTTTACGTTACGAATACTATTTAGGTTTTTCACTTCAACACGGGTTCCTAATTTGGTTGCGCCTTTTAATTTGAGTGAAATATTTGCATCGCATCTTAAACTTCCTTCCTCCATATTTCCATCACAAATACCTAACCATCTCACAAGCTTTCTAATTTCAGTTACGTATTGCCAAGCTTCATCGGCCGAAAAAATAGCTGGTTCTGTTACAATTTCAATTAAGGGTGTACCAGCTCTATTTAAATCGATACAGGTGAATGTTGGATCTAGGTCGTGAATACTTTTACCTGCATCTTCTTCTAAATGAATACGATTAAGTTGTACATATCTATAGGTTCCATCGGCCGTTTTAATACGAACCTTCCCACCCTTACAAATAGGGGTAGTATGTTGCGATATTTGATATCCTTTTGGTAAATCGGGGTAGAAATAGTTTTTACGCGCAAAATAGTTGTCTTTTTCTATTTCACAAGCACAGGCCAAGCCCATTTTAATGGCATAGTCAACTGCTTTTTTATTGGTTTTAGGAAGTGTGCCAGGGTGACCCATAGTGATGGGGCTGATATGCGTATTTGGCTCAGCACCAAAAGCAGTACTATCACCACAAAACAATTTGCTAGCGGTGGCTAATTGCGCGTGCACCTCTAATCCAATAACTACTTCGTATGTATCTGTCCATGACATAGGTTACAAAAATAGGTTTCCTAGGGCAGATACAGCATTTTCAAG
>JBAXPJ010000082.1:0-10656 GCA_037132335.1 Sediminibacterium sp.
GCATTGTCCATTCCATTGGCAACATATAAAATAGATTGATCGGCACTTAGTGTTAGTGCATTTGGGGTACTTCCTTGCAAACTATTTTTTCCTTGTAATAAACCCACACCAATAGTTTCAACAACAGTATTTGTTTTAGTGCTAATAACAGAAATAGCATCGCTCGAACCATTTGAAACGTACACAAACTTTCCATCTTTAGAACTAACTAATGCATTAGGATGTAAGCCTACTTTAATTTCTTGCACTTGCTTTCCACTGGTAGGATCTATTACAGAAACAGTTCCTGAGGCTGTTGCACCCGTTCTGGGATTTGTATAAACCAATCCCCAAGGAACACCTGCTCTTTCTTTTGAAGGATCTGTAGCAATTTCTCCGGCCCAATTGCTAACGTATAATTGGTTGTTTGCTTTGGTAATGCCATAAGGTGCAACACCAGTAGGCGTTTTCCAAACAATTTGTTGGTTGCTAAAATTGATTTTTAATAATTCGTTGTTTCCATTGAGTACGATATAAATAAAATTTTCGCCCAATTCACTCGATACCCAAATATCATTTGGAATAGAACTTGTTGCGCCGCCAATTTTAGGAATAATCAAATCGGTAAAATTGCGCAATTGTCCATCGACCCATTCGGCCATTATTAGAACACCTTTGCTTCCATTTTTATCTACCGCGGTCCAGAGTATATATGTTTTATCTTTTTCTGTAAAACTTTTAATGCCTGAATAAGTACTCATGCATTGTTTGTATTTTGATAGATCGGTATAATTCCATTTTTGTAAAATTGTTTTGGAGTTAGCATCTACTACTAATAAGCCATAACGATCTTCTACCACTACTTTTCCATCAATACTTAATTGCGCAACGGCTAGTGCATGGTTTTCTAATTCTGGTTTTCCAAATCGTATTACTTCGCCAGCCGAATGTATCAAACGGTTATAGGGCATGCGTTGTAAAGCCGAGTTGTTTTGTATAAAAAAATCAGCCAATGCACTGATATGATCGGTATTAATATAGTCTACTTGTAGTGCAATTAAGGTTTCCCAAGCTTTTGCATAATCTGGGGTAGCCCAAAAGCGCACTGGTTTTTTTTGTTGGTGCGCAGTAGTAATTAACGAAACTAATTTTTCGTTTTCTTCAGTACTAATTGCTAGCGGAAAAACTTTTTTTACTAAGCTGGTAAAATCAATACTGAATAAAGCAATTTTAGTTAAATCTGAACTTGAATAGTTATTACCCAGTATACCATCAAACCAAATAAAGGCAGGATAACTGGCAAAATTTTCTGGACGATTTCCAGAAATAACAATGCGAATTAATCGATTATTACTAATGCTAGGATATTGATTAACTAAGGCTATTAAGGCATTGAGTGTTGGAACCGCTGCTGTTTTTTGATCAATTAATAATTGCAAAGGCCTTAAAGGATCGGTATACGGGCTACCACCATTTTTTTGAATCTGTTCTTTCAACGGATTAAGGTATAAGCTCGCTAGGGTATTGGTTCTTTTAAGATTTTTTGCATCATGCCCTACTAATAATTCGCCGTTTACCAAATGAATATCTGCTTCTATTGAACCAAACTGTTCTTGATATGCTAATACAAATGGATTTGCTTGTTCGTAGTCGTTGTGTGAATGTGCATTTGCTGTGCTATAAACCAATGGTTGTGCAAAAACATTTTGAACTAGAAAAAAGCAACAGCTAAATAAAACAACTTTAATAGAGCGCATGATAATTTGAAATAACTTAAAAAATAATATTAATTACTTGGTTCTGCAAATAGCGCAAAGTCACTCAAGGCAATGCTTACCGGCGATTTTGTAATGCGTAGTCGAACTTTATCGGTATTAATATATCGGGTTAGTCTGATGAGTCTATTGCCACCAATGCTTGTTGCGTTTCCTACTTCCTCCCATTGATTATTTAACCAAGCATCAACAGCAACCTCTTCAATACGTTGCCCCAATTTAATATTCTCTCTGAGTCTAATTACATTGAACCTGCTTACTTTTTTTAACTGTAGTACAAGTTCGGGATTGGTAACCGAGTCATCAGTTGCCCAATAACTATATCGGTCTTTATCAATTAAATTTTTTGGCGAAAATTGTTTGTTATTGCCTCTAATATTCGACGCTGTAATGCTGGCATTTTCTGCAACATTTACTTCAAAAGTTCGCTTCAATAAATCGCCAAATATTTTTAAGTTATTAATATCGTTTGGATGTAATTCGCCAGAAGGCATAGGTGCAATTCCTAGGTCTAAACAAGCGCCTCTTCCCACACTCACATAATAAATGGCCAATAAAGTTTCTGGGCTTTTTACTTTTTCGTCTTGGTCTGCATGATAGAACCAGCCTGGCCTAAGTGGCACATCGCATTCGGCAGGAATCCAAGCATTTCCGTTGCGCGTTCCAATGGGTAAAATATCTTCTTTTACAAATCCAGGAGAAGATTTTTTGCCAGGAACCGGACTTAAAGGTGTGAATGTTGCCCATGATGTTTTACCAGCAATTCCTTTTTCGTTACCTACCCAGCGAACATCTGGTCCTATATCACTAAAGATGGCGGCATTGGGTTGTTTGGCGCGAACAATCGACCATATTTTTTCAAAATCATAATAGTCAGATGCATCGATAGACCTTTTTTCATTCGCACCACCATAATAACCATCACCACCATTGGCTCCATCAAAAAATACGGTAAAAAGCTGCCCGTAATTCGAATACAATTCTTTTAGTTGTGGATGATACACTTCATTTACGTATGCAGGTTTGCTATAATTAGGATTGTTGCGATCCCAGGGCGAACAATAAATACCAAAAGCGAGTCCTGATTTTTTTGCACCCTCCATCATTTCTTTTACCAAATCGCCTTTGCCATTTCTAAATGGCGACTTACTAATATTATAAGGCGTGGTTTTTGTAGGCCACAAAGCAAATCCATCGTGGTGTTTGGCTACAAAAGTTAATCCTTTAAATCCTCCTGCTTTTATTGCCTCAAAAATTTTATCGGCATTAAAATTTGTTGGATTAAAAATACTAGGATCGGCATCGCCAAAACCCCATTCTTTATTTTGAAAAGTGGTGGTAGTAAAATGCATGATCACATACATTTCTTTTTCTTGCCACTGTAATTGACGGGCAGTAGGAATAGCGCCATAAGGTACCGGTTCGTTTTGTGCCTGTAGATTTTGTAAAAAAAGGGTACAAATAAAAATGGCTAGCAATTGTTTAAACTGTTGCATGTAAAATAATTAATGGTTGATAAGTGACTAAATTAATTAATCTTATTGTTCGTGTTTGTTACGAAATTGTTTTAAGCTTCGAGGGATCAAGCCATCGGCCTTAAGTTTTGAATGACCAATGCGTTGAGACTGATAAATACCTGCATGTCCACTAAAATAATAAGCAGCAAAACAGGCAATGGCAAAATAGAGGATATGCTCGCCACCAAAGAGTTCTACACCCATGATAGTGCAAGCAAGTGGGGTATTTGTGGCGCCTGCAAATACAGCAATAAAACCAATGGCAGCAAATAAGTCAACGGGTGCACCGGTAATGATTGCAATGGTATTACCTAGAGCGGCACCAATAAAAAACAAGGGCGTTACTTCGCCTCCTTTAAATCCAGTACCCAGGGTAATTACAGTAAATACTAATTTCCAAAACCAACTCCAATCTGTAACGCCACCTTGCTTGAATGCTGCAACAATTGAAATACCATCTTGATGTTGCGCTAGCACACCTAAGCCTAAATAATCTCTGGTACCAATTAAAAAAGTCAGTGCAATAATTAATACTCCTCCTAAAGCAGGAATCAACCATTTAATTTTAATATACTGGTTAACAGTGTTTTTAATGCCGTGTTGCAATGCACCAAATAAATAAGCGGTTAATCCAAATGCAATTCCAGCCAATAATACTTTAGCTAGTAATAATAGGTTAACAGAAAAGAATCCTTCGTTGGCTAGTTTGCTATATTGAATTGAGTAAGCTGTATGATGAATTCCCCAAGTAGCACAAGTGATATCTGCTATAATACTTGCTAGTAAACAAGGAAGCAGGGCATCGTACTTGATAGAACCAATGGCTATTACTTCCATGGCAAATATGGTTCCTGCAACGGGTGTGCCAAATACTGCAGCAAAACCTGCGGCAATACCCGCCATTAATAAAATGCGTAAATCTGCTGCCGATAAACGAAACCATCGTCCAAAAAGCCCAGCCAATCCGCCGCCCATTTGAATAGCAGTGCCTTCTCTGCCAGCAGATCCGCCAAATAAATGGGTGATTAAAGTAGTTGCTAAAACCAAGGGTGCAATTCTTGCAGGAACTCCGCCATCGGGTTCGTGGATTTCATCTAAAATCAGGTTATTGCCCGCCTCAGTTTTTTTACCCATTTTTTCGTATAGGAAATAAATGAGTATACCCGCAATAGGCAATAGATACAATAACCAAGCATTTTGCCAACGCAAAAGGGTTACTTGGTTGAGTAGCCAAAGAAAAAGGGCCACAATAGAACCAATGGCAATGGCCACAGGTAATACCATAAAAGTCCACTTAACTAAGTAATTGGCAATTGGTAATTGTTCAAACGATTTTTTTGATGTGGCCATAGTTACAAAATAGCTGGTTTAAAGGTAGTTTTTTTGCCGCTAATTGTAACATTGGTTCTGTTGGCTATTGAATGAATGAAACCAACAACTATATAGTAACTTCGATGCTTCAAATTGGTTGTTGCGCAACAGGAGCTTACTATGATTAAAAAAAAACCAGGAATAGATATTATTGATAAAATTTTGGACGCTTGTTATAAGCACAATCCAGATGCCTTGTTTATTATGAGCTTGATGCACCAATACGAAGAAAGGGGCGGCTTAAGCAAAAAGCAATTAGAAGGATTGTATTTAAAAGCAGCCAAAGTAACAGATCTACCACCTAGTTGGTTGGCAACACTTGAAGCAGAGATATTAAAAAGACCCACCCGCGATAAAACCCCGGCTGTAGAAATTAAACCCCTTTATGTTAAAGACGAAGCGGCCGAATTGCTCATGCAAGAAATTCTAGCAAAATATCCGCAACACAAAAGGGTTTTATTTTTACAGTCGAAATTTGCCAATAATGAGTTGTTGAGTGTTGATGAAAAAAAAGAGCTCGAAAAATTTCACAAATTGCTTTTAAAAAAATCGTAGAAACTAGTTACTGTCTGTAACTTTTTTCAATACTAATTTTCCTTCGCTAATTATAATTGCATACAAATCAAACGTTTTTTCTTGGGTTGATTTTAAAGCCTTAGCATCATTTGCTAGTAAAGGCAATTGATTTACGGTGGCCGCTAATCCTCTTAAGCCAGCAACTGATTCTGGAATTTTAGCATCGGTACTTAAACCAAAAGAAGCAATGGCTCCATTATCATAAGCAATTTTTAATTCGCTCGAACCAAGTCCGTTTATTTTTTTTGCATAATAGGGCTCGGTTAAATCTGGGAGGTACACAACAGTTGTTTTATTAGTACCGTCTTTATTAGCATTGTATTCTACTAATAAAAAAGGTTTTGAATAATAAAATTTCAAAGCGCTTTGGTGTTGCCATTCGGGATCGCTGTAAATTTTTACGCCAGCACAGCTTGAGCAAAAAAGAAAAAAGACAAATACCACTAAAATTTTTTGTTGGTTCATGTTGGGTTATTTTAAAAGTGAAAAAGCGGAGAATATTTTTTGCATTTCTTTATGGGAAATATTTTCTTGCAATAGCTCATTGGTATACTGGTCCATTCTGTTAATAGCAGTTTTAGAAAGCACCCAGTTCATGGGAATTTGATGCGGACTAATATTTAAAGCACATTCAATTATTTGTTGCGAACTAAAATGCGTATCCATGTATTTTTTTAAAGCTGCTGCCGCTAAAAGATCTCTGGCATTTCTAACATGATAGACGCCATTGAAAATTTCAGAGAGTTCATTTGCCCAATGAATTTCGGTAGGCTTTAATGCCGCTTCGTTTAAAAAATTAAAATGTATTATATAAGGTTGCACCTGCGGATACTTAGTAAAATCAATCGATTCAAGTATTTGTAAAACTGTTTCTTGACCGGTATTTTCGTAATAACCTCCATCTATATAATGTTTGCGTGTTGTTGTTCCATCTGCCTGTTTAACATACATCATTCCCGCCGGAGATAATAATGGAAAACGACAACTTAAATTGATAGCACTACTATAAGAAATACTATAGGATGTTCTTGCAGCAATATCTCTATTAGGCCCTAATGGAAAACTAGTATCTAATAAAAGATTACTATAAATACAAGGCAAACCTGTTTCTGCTTCAACGGTATTAATGAATAATGCAGGCTGATTGCTTTGGCAATGATTGCTAAAAGGCAGTTTAAATACATTGGTTTTATTTGATGTATTTGTTGCAGATTGCCATGCTTCTTCCCATGCATTTTCTAAAGCAATAGAACGATCAAAACGCGCAACAGAAAAAGGAATAAAATAATTTAGTATTTCTGAAAAAACAAGTTTACCCGTGGTTGCGGCAAGAAAATCATTTGTAAAAAAGCTTTGCACCGATTTGGTATAAAACTGCGGATTATTGCTAGAAATATTTTGTAGACTATTAAAAAAGTGCGCGCCAAGTGATCCTCCAGAAACAGTACTGTACGCATAAATATGCCGATTAAAATTTGGGAAACTATCTTGTAATTTAGCCAACACCATAGCAGTAAATGCAGCTGTTCTTAATCCACCGCCTTCTGCTGCAATAAAAAAAACAGGTATTTTTTTTGAGGAATCATTTGTATGTGTGGCAATCCAATGTTTAAAATAGGTAGCATTATTTTCTTTATTGGCAATTATTTTTTCTGGAAATACTTGTACAGGATGGTCTTGATTAACATACGAGCAAAAACAAATCCAGCAGAGTAAAAAAAATGAATAAGGAATTTGAAACGATTTAATTGGTTGTATTTTATCTACTACAATACAACAAGTATATATTAATTGCCAACAAGCAAAAGAACAACAAATTAAACTTGTTGCACCCATTGTTTGATATACTTGAATTGAAGAAAAAGACAAGCAAACTATTAAAGAACAGGCAATAAAAAAACCAATTACTATTTGACGAATTAAATTTTTAAAAATAGAGACTGGAATTTGCGCATTATTAAAAATACCATGCAATTTATTCACATGATATTTTTCTGCACGAGAAAGCAATAGCCATTTAGCATTTTTTTTAATCCATTTGTTTCGCTTTGGTGTGTACAAAATAAAAATGAAAAAAGCCAATAACCCCAAAAGTATTTCAACTAGTATCCAACTAAAAAAAGACAATTCAAATGCTTGGTCGTTTTGAAGATAGGCTTTAGAAAAACCAGCAGCCACTAAAGCTATTGGATAAAATAAAAAAATTTGGGCGATTCTTTTTTGACAATTTTTTCTGAGGTTTACCTGCGCTGTTGAAAGCGTATAGCCAGCATTATCGGTCATGTATATTAATAGGCGCGTACAAAATTCTAGAGAAATGCACCAACAAAAAAGTGCACACAACAAACAGAAAAATGCAATGGCTCCTTTAAGATTCACCATGTTTTCTAACACCAACAACAGTGTATCCGTGCCTTGTGGCATGCACACAAATGCAATCAGTGCAATAATATTGAACAATACCAATAGCCATGCGCCACGCAGAACAAATAAATAGTTTCTAAATAGGGGTAGCCAGTGATTGGCCCAAAATAAAATTGGCATAATAGTATCGCTAAACTAGGATGCTATTATGCCAAAAAGCACTGTTGTTTTCACCCTATTTCAGTATACCAAATTGGTAGGTTCCAGAACCAATTTATAATTGTAGCATATGCATATTGCTTTAAGGAATTCATAGAAGCGGACTCAAAACTATAATCGTGCATCAACCCATTCCATTTTTCAAAAACTAGGGGGCGCGCATTTTGATAGGGCAAAGTTTATTTGAAAAATTTAATAATCTTACCTAAAACAAAACAGATAAATTATTTACAATACCAGGGATCATCAATATTACCACTAATGCCGGTTTTGTTTTGAGGATCATTCATTAGGTCTTGGTCGAAACAAAAATTAAAATTGTTTGATTTGATTTTATTGATTTCACAAATAATACCAATACCCGTTTTGCCCACTCCTTTAACATCATAACTCAGGTGACTATTGGCTGCTATATTATAAAGAACAAAAAATTCAGTTTCAATTTTATTTCGGTTGTTGGGATTGATATAATGAATTTTTATAGCAATGGATTCAATATTAAACTCGGTTTTATTAACAATGGGTATTGAAATATGCTCAATCACGCCGTCTTTTGAAATTTGGTAGGCTACCCCTTGGTGCATTGGCGCTAGATAAATATAATCCTTCCAGTTTAGGCGATAATTGTGTTCGTTATTTAATGGGGTTGGCCTTTTTTCGGCCAATGAAGCCGCATATAATTGGTTGGCTTTTTGAATAGCATTGAATTCTATAGCCAATTGTTTTGGCGTAAAGTATACGGTTCTAATAATAAAAGTTGTTACAATCCCCAAAACCAATAAAACAGTGATATAAACGAAAGAATTAGTTTTTTTCATTATATAATAATTTGAACGAAAGTACTAATTAGTTATATTATTTGATTAAAAATTGATATAACTAATTCATCAATTATTTTTTTAATATATTGGATGAATTAAAGGGGTTTTTAATAAAATCAACTTGTTTTTCAAACAAATCGCCTTCCATTTTGTAGTAACTTGCGCTTCGTTTAATTTAAAGTCAACCTAACAATAAAATATAGATCCTATGATTCCAGTTAAATCTTATGCAGCGTTAAGCAAAACAGATAGTTTGGCTCCTTTTGGTTTTGAAAGAAGGGCTGTGGGTGAAAAAGACGTATTAATTGATATTATGTATTGTGGCGTTTGCCATTCAGATATACATATGGCCCGCAGCGAATGGGGTCCATCTTTATATCCTATTGTACCAGGTCATGAAATTGTAGGTCGAGTGTCTGAAATTGGTGCTGGTGTAACCAAATTTAAAGTGGGTGATTTAGCAGGTGTGGGTGTGTTTGTTGATTCTTGCCGAAAATGCGATTGCTGTAAATCAGACCTAGAGCAATATTGCGACGAAGGAATGACAGGCACCTATAATGGGTATGAAAGAGACGGAGTAACGCCAACATTTGGCGGCTATTCTTCCAAAATAGTTATGGATGAGCACTATACGCTTCATATTCCTTTTTCAAGTCAACTTGAAGCAGTAGCTCCTTTGCTTTGTGCAGGAATCACTACATGGTCTCCTTTAAAATTTGCAGGAGTAGGCAAAGGTCACAAAGTTGCTGTAATGGGTTTAGGAGGATTAGGTCATATGGCGGTTAAGTTTGCTGCATCTTTTGGCGCAGAAGTAACCATGTTAAGTACCAGTGCTTCGAAAGAAGTCGACGCAAAAAAATTAGGCGCCCAACATTTTATTTTAGCAACCGACGAAGCAGCAATGAAAAAAGCGGCTTGTAGTTTTGATTTTATATTAAATACGGTGGCTGCTCCGCATGATATGAATGCCTATTTGAACCTATTGAAATTAAATGGAACCATGTTGTTGGTAGGAATTCCTCCAGAAGACAACAGAATTAATGCTGCAAAATTAATTTCTAAACGCAGAAGTATCTTGGGCTCAATGATTGGTGGGATAAAAGAAACCCAAGAAATGCTAGACTATTGTGCTGAACACAATATTGTTTCTGATGTGGAAGTAATTGCTATGAAAGACATTAATGCTGCTTATGATAGAGTATTAAAATCAGACGTGAAATACCGCTTTGTGATTGATATGGCTACGTTATAGCTTAAAATTGTTTAACAGTAGACAAAAAAATACCTCCTAATTAGGAGGTATTTTTTTTGAATATGTTTGAATTTTATACAGCTTCTTCTGTAGCAACGTCGGCTGGTGTTACATTTTTAATGCTTAATTGAAAACGGGTATTTAAGCCAATTTCGTAATTTCCTTTTAATAAAATTTCTTTGATATTTACATCCGCTAACATTACATCTGCTAAGTCTTTAGCCAAAGGAATACCACTCAATACATTTACTGTTCTTGCAGCATTTAGTTCAATTAAGAACTTATAGCCAGCTTTGCGGCCGCTTCCTGCCCTTTCAAAGTCAATTCTGTTCAACTCTAATGTTTGGTTACCACTAGCTGAACGCTTTAATAAAATCTTAATAATAGGCAGATACTTGCTCCAAATCTGGGTGTACATAAGTGATAGTTAGTTTAAAAATTAAGTGCTATCAAAACTTAAAAGGGATAGCTTTTTATTGTTACGATTGTAAAGGTGCACTTTTTATGGCCGAAAAACGAATTTGGTTTGTAAAACGATAGATTTTACACTAGCTTTCTGCCAATTATCTAGGTAAAAATATGACAGGTATAGACAGTGTAGCACTAGAACAAGTAATTGTTCATAAGGTCGGAAACCCTACTCGGGGAGAGCAGTTAGGATTATCAAATAGTCCATTATCGCTCAATGATTCCATCGTTCAAGGCTTACTAACCCGCTATTTTTTGGGTGCTTTTAATGAGCAAGAGCAATACCATTTTACGCATATTAGTGACCTAGCACT
>JBAXPJ010000083.1:0-10612 GCA_037132335.1 Sediminibacterium sp.
ATGAAAAAAACAATGCTATTGCTTTTAAGTTGCTGTATTCAATACCTCTGTATTGCTCAAAGCAATTCACTTACCCTCGAAGACATCTATACCAAAAACAAGTATGCGGCCAAAGGCTTTGGCCCCTTGGTTTTCATGAAAGACAATAAAGGATATACTACTTTAGAATACAATGCATCCTTTAAATCAAATGAAATTATTTTGTATGATATTATTTCTGGCAGCAAAAAAATCTTGGTGAGCGCCAAGCAACTAATTCCTAATGGTTTGGTAAATCCATTAAGTATTTACAACTACACTTGGTCGAACGATAATAAAAATTTATTGATTTATACTAATACAAAAAAAGTGTGGCGCCAAAATACCAAAGGCGATTATTGGGTGTTAAATATAGCAAGCGGTATGCTCAGCCAAATAGGAAAAACGTTGCCAAGCGCAAGTTTAATGTTTGCAAAGTTTTCGCCAAACGGAAAAGAAATTGCTTATGTAAGTAACTTAAATATTTACAAAGAAAATCTTGCCACACATGCCATTACCCAAATTAGTTTTGACGGTGGTGGCGATATTATTAATGGCACTTTCGATTGGGTGTACGAAGAAGAATTAGACGATAGAGACGGATTTAGGTGGAGTTCAGATAGTAAAGAAATTGCCTATTGGCAATCAAATACAAAAGGCGTTGGCACTTTTTATTTAATTAATAATGTAGACTCCAATTACTCAAAGCCTATTCCATTGCCTTATCCAAAAGTAGGAACTGCAAACTCAGCAGTTAAATTAGGTGTGGTATCTACCAACGGCGGAAAAACCAGGTGGTTAAATTTACCCGGAGATCCAAGAAATAATTATATCGCTAGAATGGACTATGTGCCTGGTAAAAATGAATTAATTATTCAACAACTAAATAGACTACAAAATACCAATCGCGTTTGGATAGCCAACACCAACACCTTGGCGTTAAACAATATTTATACCGATACAGACGAGGCTTTTTTAAATATTCATGACAATATTGTTTGGCTAGAAAATTCAAATGCATTTACCTGGACCAGCGAAAAAGACGGATGGCTCCATTTATATAAAATATCCAAAGATGGAAAAGCGGTTAGCTTAATTACTAAAGGCAATTTTGATGTAGTGAATATCAACTATATCGATACCACTAATGGATATGTTTATTATATAGCTTCGCCCGAAAATTATTTACAGCGCTATTTGTACAGAAGCAAACTAGACGGCACTGGCAATGCAGAAAGAGTAACGCCTGCTAATTTAGCAGGTCAAAATTCGTATCAATTATCGGGCGATGCAAAGTATGCAATTCATGTTTTTGAAAATGCACAAACACCTAAACGATATTCCTTAATTAGTTTACCCGATCACCACGAAATAAAATTATTAGAAGACAATGCAACACTAAAAAATAATATAGCTGCACTTGGTTTGCGCCCTAAAGAATTTTTTAAAGTAGATATAGGCGAAGTAGTTTTTGATGCATGGGTTATTAAGCCAATTAATTTTGATCCGCAAAAAAAATATCCAACAATTTTTCATGTATATGGAGAGCCTGCAAGTTCTACTGTTCAAGACAACTGGGGAACAGGCGATAATTTGTGGCACCAATATTTAGCCAACCAAGGTTATATTATTATTAGCGTAGACAATAGAGGTACCAAGGTTCCTAGAGGAAGGGCTTGGAGAAAAAGTATTTATCGACAAATTGGATTGTTGGCTGCAGACGACCAAGCAAAAGCAGCACAAAAAATTTGTAGCCTATTTCCATTTGTTGATGCAAGCCGCTTGGGTATTTGGGGATGGAGCGGTGGCGGACAAATGTCTTTACATTCCATTTTTAGACATGGAGATGTTTTTAAAACCGCTATAGCCGTTTCATTTGTATCTCAACAAACTTTGTACGATAATATTTACCAAGAAAGATACATGGGCTTGCCAACAGATAATATTGAAGGATATAGAGAAGGCTCACCTGTTACCCATGCAAAAAAGTTACAAGGAAATTTATTAATTATTCATGGCACTGCCGACGACAATGTGCACTATCAAAATTTTGAATTACTGGTTAATGAGTTGGTGAAAAATAACAAGCTTTTTAGTATGATGTCTTATCCTATGCGAGACCATGGCATTAGTCAAAGAGAAAACACCACACTACACATGCGTAGAACCATGGAACAGTTTTGGAAAAAGAATTTATAATATAACACCAATAAACAATGCAGCATTACCCAAGTATATTTAATGATGTGATAGGTCCTGTAATGAGAGGGCCTTCTAGTTCTCATTGCGCCGCCTCTTTAAGAATTGCGCGTATCTGTAGAGATTTATTAAATGGAAATATCAAAACTATTTTAATTGAATTTGACCCGAATGGTTCATTGGCAACCACACATAAAAGTCAGGGTTCAGATATGGGTCTTTTTGGTGGATTTTTAGGCTGGGAAGCTTTCGACGAAAGATTGCCAAGGTCTGAAAAGTTTTTGTTGGATGCAGGAATTAATTATTCCATAAACATTGTAGCACTCACCAAAAAGCATCCGAATACTTATCAAATAACACTTAGTAACGAGCAAGAAACAAGGCAACTAACCGCTATATCAACTGGTGGTGGAATGATTGAGGTAATAAATATTGATGGAAATAAAGTGTCAATGGCTGGCGATTATTTTGAAACATTAATTTATTGTACAGCGCCCAACGAAATAATTAGTTTTTTAAAAGCAAGTATTGATTTCGATGAAATAGTATTTCATTCAGGAAAAATTTCTTTTATTGAAATTAAATCGCAAGAAAAAATTGATGCTGCTATTTGCAATAAGATTCAATCCATGCAGTCTGTTGCATCCATTAAATATATTCAACCCGTACTTCCTATAAAATCAAGAAAGGATTTAGCCGTTCCATTTATTACTTGCAACGAAATGCTATCCTACAACAAAAATAAAAATAAAGCATTGTGGGAATTAGCTGTTGACTACGAATCTGCAAGAGGCAATATCAGCGCCAATGAAGTAATTGAAAAAATGAATGGAATTGTTGCCATCATGGGTAGCGCTATTCAAACAGGTATACTTGGAACTAGTTACGACGATAGAATTTTAGGAAGTCAATCACCGAAGTTTAAAGAAAAATTAGAATCCCAAGCATTAATTGGTGGCAATGCATTAAACACTACTATTATGTATGTGTCTGCCATCATGGAAGTGAAAAGTTCCATGGGCGTTATTGTGGCGGCTCCTACAGCAGGATCTTGTGGCGCATTACCTGGTGCAATATTTGGAATGGCACATGCACAGCAACTAAACAATGAATGTATTACTAAAGCAATGTTATCGGCAGGTTTAATTGGCGTATTTATTGCAGCACACGCCACTTTTGCTGCTGAAGTAGGAGGCTGTATGGCAGAAACTGGCTCTGGTGGCGGAATGGCGGCCGCAGCACTTGTAGAAATGAATGGCGGAACTTTAAACCAATCCATTGCAGCAGCATCTATTGCACTTCAAAATTCATTGGGTATTATTTGTGATCCAATAGGTAACCGAGTTGAAGCACCTTGTTTGGGTAGAAATGTAATGGCCGCAACCAATGCTATTTCTTGTGCAAATATGGCTTTGTCTGATTACCAACACCTTATTCCATTAGACGAAGTAATTGAAACAATGAAAGCAGTTGGCGATCAAATCCACCATACATTGAGATGCACCAATTTAGGAGGCTTATCCATTACACAAACTGCCAAAAAAATCGAAGCGCAACTCGAGGAAAATCCAACAGGATTTTTTAAAAGTTGTTAGATAATTTTTTTACATCTACAAATTTTGTAGTTTAGAGATACAAAAAAACATTGCACATGTCATCTAACGAAAATTCACGCAGATCCTTTTTAAAAAACACGGCATTGCTATCGGCCGCATCTGCCATACCAGGCATATGGAACCATGCACAGAGTCAATCAAGTGATGGAATTCCATATTTCAAAGCAAGCGAAAAAGTAAACTTAGCTTGTTGTGGAATAGGTAACCAAGGAGGTTCAGACGTTATGTCTTTCTACAAAACAGGCCTTGCTAATTTTGTAGCTTTTTGTGATGTAGATATGGGTGCTCCGCATACCCTTGAAGTACTAAAGAAATTTCCAGACGTACCTCGTTTTCAAGACTTTAGAACAATGTTCGATAAAATGGGCAGCCAAATAGAAGCCGTTTCTGTGGGTGTTCCAGACTTTTCGCATTTTCCTATTACTATGTTAGCGCTTAGCTTGGGTAAACATGTTTATGTTGAAAAACCAATGGCTAGAACCTTTAATGAAGTAGAGCTAATGATGGCAGCGGCTAAAAAACACCCAAAATTAGTTACGCAAATGGGTAACCAAGGGCATTCAGAAGCCAACTATTTTCAGTTTAAGGCATGGGTAGACGCTGGTATCATTAAAGATGTTACAGCCATTACTGCACACATGAACTCTGCACGTCGTTGGCATGGATGGGATACTTCTATTAAAAAGTTTCCTGCAGCAGAACCAATTCCGGGCACATTAGACTGGGATATCTGGCAAGGTGTTACCCAACCACATGAATACAATAAAGATTTTGTGAACGGACAATGGCGCAGTTGGTTCGATTATGGAATGGGCGCTTTGGGCGATTGGGGTGCACACTTAATTGATACAGCACACCAGTTTTTAAACCTAGGGCTTCCTACAGAAGTTAATTTGGTTAAATCTGAAGGACATAATTCGTTCTTCTATCCTCAAACATCTACTATTTTATTCCGATTCCCTGAGCGCAATCATATGCCTCCAGTTGATATTACTTGGTATGATGGTGTAAACAATGTGCCACCACTTCCTGCAGGATTCACAGATACAGAACTTGATCCAAATATTCCTGCACCAAGCAATGGCAAAATTAAATCTGGCAGACTAAATCCTGGTAAAATTATTTATAGTAAAGAGTTGACTTTTAAAGGTGGATCACATGGTAGTACCTTATCTATCATCCCTGCAGAAAAAGCAAAAGAAATGGCTTCAAGAATGCCTGAAGTTCCAGTTAGTCCTTCTAACCATTATGCTAACTTTTTAAAGTCATGTAAAGGCGAAGAAAAAACACGTTCTCCATTTGATATTGCAGGTCCATTAAGTCAAGTATTTTGTTTGGGTGTATTGGCACAAAAATTAGACACCAAACTTTTATTTGATAGAAAAACAAAACAAATTACTAATAACAAATTAGCGAATGAACTTTTGGTAGGAATACCAGCACGTAAGGGTTGGGAGCAATATTATAAAATGTAAGATTTATTAATTTGCTTTATTTTGTTTTTTTGCTTTTACTTATATTATGATAGTCCATCTTTAGTTGATGCTTGCTATATTTATTTATATAACATAGGTAGAAAAGCTTTTGAACTAAATCCAATTGAAGAGAACTTGCTTGCTAACAACCAACAAGCAAGTTCTCCTCAAAAGGATTGAATCACTAGCATTTAATTGTTTTTCCCTTCTACTATTTTTCGGTACTGATTTTCATCAATTGCTTTTTCACTTTTAGCAATCACTACTGCCGCTACGGTGTTGCCAATCATATTTGTTATTGCCCTAGATTCACTCATAAAACGATCTACGCCTATTAACAAAGCCAAGCCTTCTACAGGAATAACTTTTAAGATGGTTAGGGTAGAAGTTAATACAATAAATCCACTGCCCGTAACGCCTGCCGCTCCCTTACTGGTAATTAATAGAATACCTAGTATTGTTAATTGCTGATAAATAGTTAGTGGAACATTAAATACTTGTGCTAAAAAAATGGTAGCAATACTTAAGTAAATGGTGGTGCCATCTAAATTAAAACTATATCCTGTTGGAATAATTAATCCTACAACGCTTTTATCGCAACCAGCTTTTTCTAATTTTTCCATGATATTGGGCAAAACCGCTTCACTACTACTCGCTCCAAAAACAATCAATAACTCCTCCTTTATGTAAACCAATAATTTCCATAAACTAAAGCCATAATATTTCGCAATTAAATTAAGTACAACAAAAATGAAAAACAAACAGGTTAAATAAGTGGTTAGAATTAATTTGCCTAAAAGCAGTAAAGTAGAGAATCCAAATTTACCAATAGTAAAAGCCATGCCTCCAAATGCACCAATCGGGCTAAGACGCATTACAATATGAATAATATTAAAGAGCACTTTATTAATACTCTCAAAAGTGCTAATTAGTCTCTTGCCACCTTCGCCAAGTTTATTTAATGCAATACTAAAAATAACGCCAAAAAATAAAATTTGTAATAGGTCGCCTTTTGCAAAAGCATCAAAAATATTTGATGGAATAATATGAGAAAAAAATTCTCCCCATTTCATATCATGAGCAGCCGAAGTATATTTTTCTAAATTTTCGGTAGGCATGCTAGTTATAGGAAGACCCTCGCCTGGTTTTATAATATTAGCAACGACCATTCCTATCATTAAAGCAAGTGTTGTAACCAACTCAAAATAAATCAAGCCTTTGCCTCCCACTCTTCCTGCTTTTTTCAAATCACCACTACCAGAAATTCCTAGCACAATTGTTAGAAAAATTATTGGAGCGATAACCATTTTTATCATGTTAATAAAGGTTTCGCTAATCAACTTTGCCGTTGGGGCAAAACTTGGAAATAGATAGCCAACCAAAACTCCTAACACTATTCCAATAATTACTTGAACATATAGTACTTTAAAAAATTTCATTCGTAGTTATTTAATAACACTTAAGTTATGGCTTTAAAAAATATTTAGGCTCCTCCATAAAACTAATCACTGGATAAATTAAAAGAGTCAGTTTTGGTTTTATTCCTTCTTTTGCAATTGCAGTAATTTCTTTAATTGACTAAAACTGTCAGCAGCCAACACAGGCTTGGCTTTAACTGCCATTTTATTGCAATGCGCTAAAATATATTTTGCACGCTCTTTAGAATCTGGATGGGTATTTATCCATGATAGGTATTGACTACTAGTCGTTTCTTTTTGGCCAAGTCGTGCTAAAAAATTGGCAAACTCGGCAGGGTTGATAGTTGAATTTTCTAAATAGTCAACCGCTGTAATATCTGCCTGCTTTTCTAGTTTTCTATCATAGGCCGAAGAAGTTAATAACTTAATTACTTCATTGATTTTTTCTGCTCCGGCATTGCCCGTTGTTATTGAAATTAAAACCGACAATCCTATTTCTTTGATTAATTTTTTCATTACATGGTCTAGTTGCATATGAGCCATTTCGTGAGCAACCACCCCACATAATTCCATTTCGTTTTGGCAAGACTCAATAAGTGCTGTATTAATTACTAGGTGTTGATCGGGTAGTGCAAATGCATTTATTTCTGTGCTTTGAACAATATGTAATTTGATAGTGCTTCTTTCTATTTTATTCGACGTACAGATGCGCGTTAATAAGCTGTCTATGATGCGGTGTGCACTATCGTTGTTGATTTCATCTTTAGAGGAGTGGTATAAATTCCAAAACATATCACCCAATTTTTTTTCGGTGGATTTGGTAATTTTTTCAACCCTAAAAAGCCGCATCCAATCTACTTGATTGAGTGCCCCTAATACCGAAAAGAAGAGGATAATTAATAGGCTAATTTGTAAGAATATTTTTTTCATATTAGGGCTTACAGATTGCATTAGTAATATTACCATAGCACCACCATTCAATATGCTTTCCTTTTCTTGTTTGAATAGCTGTATAAATAGTAGCAATCATCTCAAACACATTAAAAACAAAGGCTGTAAGCATATAGGCAATGTAGTGATTGCTTATTTTTTCTGTTGTAAAAATGATAGAGATGGTCCACCAAAATCCATAACTATTTACAAACAATAAAGAAAGTTGCGATAGTAATGCTTGTGTACAATGCCATCGAACAAAATGGGTTCCTTTTCTATTTCCTACATAAAAAATAAGTGTTGCCAATAAATTAATAATTGGAAAAGGCAAACCAGCCATTAAAGCAATTAACGACATTAAATAGCTATTAGAAGCTTTTTCTAATTCATGTTCTGTAGGTTCAACAAAAAATTTATTTAATACCATCATAAGCCTTTATGAATATTCCAATACCAGTTAATTAAAACCAATGCTATTGCGGGAATGGCCACTAATTTTTGCTGTATTTTTTTTTCAATAAAACCATAAAATTTAAGTAGTGAATCCTTTTTATTAATCGCATCAATCACTAGCCAAATTGGTGTAATGATTAACACGGCTAATAGCAAAAAACCAAAAGGATTCCAATAAAATGCCTCTAATAAATTACCCTGTAAAATAGACAGAACAGATCTAGTTGTTCCACAAGAAGGGCAAGGAATACTTGTTACGCGCTTGAACAAACAAACACCTATTTGGCTAGTTGTTTTTGAATAATAATTTGAAAGATTAAAATACAGCCAAATATACCCTGCCAAACAAGCTATGGAAAGTATTCGATACAGTTTGTTCTGAAACAAATGCATTAATACAAGAATTGTTGGAGCTTTTGCATGTTCTTTTCTCTTGTTGCGCCCTGAATCATAAACCAATCAATCACTGTCCAAATACCAAGGCCTCCGCAGGTTAATAATTTAGCAATACCTAAGCCGGTATCACCAATCACAAACCTGTCTATCCCAAAATGACCGCCAATAATTGAAATGATTAAACTTGTAGAAGGGTCTTTAAATTGAGCAGTAGAAACCATTACCCATTTTGAATCGTCAATAGTAATTAACCTGTCTCTAATAATATGCAGTTGGTGACTTTCAAAAAACTTTGCGTTTGACATGATGAACATGTCTACTTTATTAGCATCCATTTTGGTTGTTTTATTTCATATTAAATATACAAATAAACCAATGTTTCGGTCAAAATAATTAAATTCATGCAATAGCATACTCTTTTAAATTTTCAACCTAACCACTGATCAATGAAATACCTATTTGGTTTTAAACCTAGAATTAAGCTCTTATTAATTGGATGCGCTGTAATTACTTGCTTTTCGGGTAAAGCACAAAACAGAGACATCAGTTATTTGTCGTCGGGCGGAAAATTAAATCCATTGCAAGCGATTATGGATATTCGACACTATACCATAGCACTTGATGTTAATATAGAAAACAAAACAATTGAAGGAAGTACAGAGGTTGAAATACTATTATCAAAATCAACCGATACCCTTTTATTAGATTTGGTGCATTTGTTATCGGTGCACAAAGTAAAAGTGAATAACAAGCCAGTAAGTTTCGAACAAAAAAACGATAAAATTTATATTACAAGCACTGCGCCTTTTTTAATGGGTAAACAAACTATTCGAGTAGAATATGGTGGAGAACCACCCGTGGCAATTAAACCGCCATGGACCGGGGGCTTTACCTGGACCAAAGACAGATCAGGAAATGATTGGGTAGCTATCAATTGTCAAAAAGAAGGTGGCAGGGTTTATTTTCCATGTAAGGATCATCCTAGCGACGAACCGAATGAAGGTGTTGATATGCTTATTACCGTTCCAGAAAATTTAGTAGTAGCAGGACCCGGTTTATTAAAAGAAGTGATTAAAAAGAAAAACAAAAAAACCTATCATTGGAAAACCAATTATACCATTAGTAATTACTGTGTGATTTTTAATATTGGAAAATACAAAGTGGTTAGTAAAGATTATACAAGCATTAAAGGAAATGTTGTTCCCATTCAATTTTATGTTTTAGAAGAAGACACTGCGAATGCTGCAAAAATTATTGAACTAAAAGAAAGAGATACCAAAGTATTAGAAAAATATTTTGGCGAGTACCCTTGGGTGAAAGAAAAAATTGGTATTGGAGAAGTGCCAAATTCTGGAATGGAGCACCAAACAATGATTACATTTCAAAATAAATTTAATTACTCAAAAATTGGTGGGCAAGATTATTCAGCCAATTTATACCACGAATATGCGCACGAGTGGTGGGCCAATAAAGTAACCAATAAAGACTGGGCACATATGTGGATTCAAGAAGGTATTGCCACATATGCCGAAGCATTAATTTATTTTGAGTTAGGAGGACAAACCGCCTACGACGAAATTATTAACCGACACAAAAGATCTATTCGCAATAAAAAACCAATGGTTGGCGGCGAAGAATTATCTGAAGATGAAACCTATGCAGGAAACGATATTTATACAAAGGGTTCTTTTTTTATGCATAGTTTACGATATGTATTGGGCGATGATTTATTTCTACCCACATTAAAACAATTGTCAACAGATCCAAAATATACCTACGATAATTTTGTAACCTCAACAGATGTAGAACAATTATTTAGTAGCGCTTCAAAACAAAATCTAAAACCGTTTTTTGATTTTTATTTGCGCAGTACAGATGTGTTAGATATTTCAGTAAAAGAAGTTGGTTATCAAAAATACTTAATTAAAGTTGAGAACTTTTTTATGCCATTGCCTTTTGATATTAGCACAACAAGTGGTACCAATAAAATGGTCATCAATAAAGAAGGAATTACTGTTACTAGCAACTATCCACCACAAGTAGATTCGAAAGGATATTATTTGAAAAAAATAACTTTACAATAATGAAATACAAACATTTTATT
>JBAXPJ010000084.1:0-10603 GCA_037132335.1 Sediminibacterium sp.
ATAAGAAATTGAATAAAGAAAAATTAACAGAAGGCTTTTCTTTTAAAGATGTATTGGGACATTTAATTAATAAGCTGTAAGTAAATTAAAACGCCAGGCTATTTATAATTGTTTCATATATTTATAATTAGTAAAATAACTGACCAAAATCATAATAGATTTTACACTAATAGATAGCATTTCAAGGCAATTATGACCCTACGCATAAAGCTATAGCCACTGTAATTTTATTTTTACATATCATTAAATCACCAATAAATAGATGATATGAAAAAATTAAATGTATTCTTAGCCCTGCTATTTGCAACTACCCTTTTCTCTTGTAATAGCAGTGAAGCCAAAGAAGAGAAAAATGAAAAATCGGAAAATATAGAGGCTGTAGGCCAATCGGGCGTACAAGATGATGCTTCTCAAAAAAATGTGGTTCAAGTGGCTATTAGTAGTAAAGACCACAGCACCCTAGTTACAGCTATAAAAGCGGGGGAACTGGTAGATGCTTTAAGTAATGCAGGACCCTTTACTGTATTTGCACCCACCAATGAAGCTTTTAATAAATTGCCAGCCGGAACAGTAGAAGGTTTATTAAAACCAGCATCAAAGGAAAGCTTAGTTGATATATTACAATATCATGTTTCTGTGGGCGTTTATAAAGCAGAAGCTTTGAAAGATGGTCAAAATATTGGACAAGTAAACGGAGATAATATTACAATAACAAAGAAAGGCACTGTGTTGTATGTAAATGGAACAGCTAAAATTATTGCAAGCATCCCAGCCTCTAATGGCATTATTCATGTCATTGATGGTGTATTACTTCCACCTAAAAAATAATAAATAGTTTTTTCATTTTTTGGTTTCCTTATAATTGCTCATACTTTTTAGTCTGGGCAATTTTTTGTGCAAGCACCATAGAGATACTAATAGCTCTTTGCTTTATTAAAACTGCATTAGGCCCTTCAAAATTTTCATCAACCGTTTCAATAAACAACTTATTCCACTGATCAAAGTGTGTGTTATTCAAGGGTGTTAAATGATGCAAATGCGTATGCAAGTTTATAGGATTACCAGTATAGCTGCCGGTATAAAACAAAGTATTTTCCCAAAAATCATACATGATAGGTAAATGTTTATCCCAGTTTACGTTTGCCACTTCATTAAAAATAAAACCTAAAGTAAAATCAACTTTTATTTTAATATAAAATTGATCCACTAATAGTATTATTTCTTCTCTTGAAACAATGTCTGATTTCATAATGTATTAATTAAAGCATTGTAAGTTCACCTATACAATAAACCCTATAAGTCTTTCCCATTAAATTTTCTTGTTGAAAAATATAAAGGCGTTATGATCCAAACTAGTAATGTAGTTATTGCAATAGTTATTCCGAAAATAGTACCAAAGAAATCTTTAAAGATAGCCCCTGTATACCCCATCATGGCAGAAATATCTAATTGTAACAAAATAAGTATTCTACCTAAATCAATGGGGTTAAGTGCACTTACCACTAACATGGGTTTTTCTAATGGATAATCGGCAAATTGAAATAATAAAAACAAAACAAAACCATCAAATAACAAGGAGAAATATATCCAAACTAAGATGGCCATGCCTATTCCCTTGGCCTTGTCTCTAATTTGAACAGCAACCCATAAAGCAATAGAGACAAAAATTATACTTAATAACATGCCCACAAGCACCAATAAAAACCCAATAACATTGAACTGAAAAAATAAAACCGGAATACCAATGCCCATAAAAAATGCCAATGATAAAGATATAGCTAGGCCTAATGAGAAGCTTAACCAAATAGTCTTTCTTTGAAGTGGCTGACTTACTAATAATTCAATAAATTCTGTACTATTATATATATAAATAGTAGCAAAAAGAAGGCTAAATAAAGGCACTATTATTAGAATTATATTTAATAAACTCAGCAACCCTTTATTGGCATTGTCCTCTAAGCCAAATAAACTTAGTGAAGTAATTAATAATACTAAAGTATACACAAGCACTATTCTACTCCTTAGAATATCGGTCATTATATATTTAACAATTTTTTTCATACTATATAGTTTAAACCATTATTACAATGGATGGGAAAAATTTAGCTAATTAGCTTTTTGTAACATTACCCGAGCTATGGCCTTAGCCAGCTTCTCTTCTCCCGTCTGTTCTCTTAGTAAATCGATAGACTGATGAAAACATAATTTCCCCTCTTGCATATAAATTACTTCAGTAACTAAATCATCTAAATCACTTAATACATGAGAGGTGACTAAGATTAATTTTCCTTTTGCTTTCTCCGCTATAATTTTTTCTTTTAAAATTTCTGAGGCAATGGGATCAAGTCCTGCAGTAGGTTCATCTAGAATCAATACTGCGGGGCTAAATAAAAAGGCTAAGGCGGCGCTTACCTTTTGCCTAGTACCTCCAGACAATGTTCCCATTCTTTTATTCAGTAAAGTATTTAATTTAAAGCCATTAATAAGGTCCTCATCTAAATTATCTGCTCCACCTCTTATATCCTTCATCATTGAAATAACTTGGCCAATTGTCATATGCTCAGGATACCTCCCTATTTGTGGCATATAACCAATGGCTGCTCTATAAGCCCAGTCTTTATGTATGTTTTTATTATTGAATGTTATAAAACCGCTATCGGGAATGGCCATGCCAAGTATACATTTAATAAGCGTGGTTTTACCACTTCCGTTGGGGCCAATTAAAATAATACATTCGCTTTTTTTACAATTAACAGAGACATTATCTAATGCTTTTAAGTTCCCGTATTGTTTAGTAACATTATTTGCAATAATCATAATTATATTTTTAAAATGCCATATGCATTAAAGGAGAATTGTCTTTTAAATTTTCTGGGGTTAAACTAGGAATTAATTTTTCTGTTTTATCTAATAATGAAGTCATAAAACTTCTGAATAGCATCATTGCTGGCGGATTTTTTTCAATAATCATAGAAAACATACTTACTGGCCTATAGGGTATATCACCCATTTTATCTCTATTTAAGTCATATCCTTCATATTTATCCCAATAGTTTTTATTGAAAGTATTTAGTACCAAACTTCCATTCGTGCCAATATCAAAAGTATTGCCAATAAAATTATTTTGAGCAACATTAATATCCATACAACTTGCTTGAATTTTCATAGCCCAACCATTATTTTTGAAATGATTATGATTCACTTGAATTCTAGAAGCACCTTCTAAATAAATACCACTTGTGTTTTTTTCAAAAATATTTCCCACAATATAACTATCCGATATTTCTTTTAATAGTAAGCCATAAGCTGCATCACCCCAATTTTCTTTAAATGTATTATTATACATACTTACCTTATTGGAGTACATTACTGCAACGCCAGCACCATTAGCAATAAATGAATTAGACTCATATCTGTCGTTATTCGAAAACATAAAATGCAAACCATATCTAATATTATGGGTGGTGGCATTCTTAGTAATTAAAGAATTCGTAACAAATTCGAAATAAATACCATCTCTATGGCCTTCTACATAATTATTTATAATTTGTAAACTATCCGATTTCCAACAATGAATACCATTGCCACTTTGCTGCTCATCCTTATTGTAGGCTTTTAAGTGATTGTTTTTAATAATACACTTCTTTGCATATTGTAAATAAATTCCAAAGTAAGTATCATCGAATATATTGTTTTGTATCACCACCTCCCTACTATCATAAATTTTTATGCCTGCATAATCATCTAAATTAGAAGTGCCTGAATGGAAAATTTTGAAGCCATCAATGACTACTTTATTCGCTTTAATAGAAAGAACCTCAAATTTATTTTGACCATCTAAAATGGGATACTTATCTCCTATAATGGTGAGTTGTTTAGCAATAACCAAATTCCCTTCCTTATAGCTTCCAGCAGCCACCAAAATGGTATCACCTTTATTAGCCATTATTATTGCAGCACGTATTGATTTTACTTTTTGTAAAGGGCCTACATAAATTATTCCAGCAATAGTTTTTTCTATAAATAGGAGTGCTAGTAATATTACAATGATTTTTTTCATTGCAGTAGCTCATTAAGCGTTACAATACTTCCTGTGTTGATTGATATATAATGCAATGCGCTGTCTTTTGCCGAAAAAGCTGCAAAAGATCCATTCATAGGCCCATGAAGATTTTGACTTTTAACAATAAACGCATCCTTTGCATTTATTAAAAGGTGCAATGAAGTGAAATTGGTAAAATAGATTAAACCCATTTTTATATTTTTATTTTCTGGGCTATGTAAATAAGAGGCAAGGCAATGCGCATCATCAAAAACATAATTTTTACCCTTCTGCGAAACTAGTACGACACCATAACGAACATCCGAAACGGTCATTTTGCAATAACTACAAGCATCTTTACCTTGTTTAATGGCCGATGGTAGCGGGTTACAAGCGAAAGCATTTATTAATAAAAATACTAGGCCTATCAGACTGCTGTTTATAGTTTTTTTGAAAATATTAAAGGAATTACTATTTCTATAAGCTATAATGGATACATACAACAGCAATACCCCTACTAGAATAAAAATCCAACCTCCTATATCCGGAATGGAATAGGCGCCAAAATTTAATAATTGCTTATAACCAATAAGTGGTGGCTGATAAGACATGCCAGGTACCTTTATGGCCGCATCTGGATTCAACTCATGTCCATAGTTGTATTCCCATCGCCAGAAATCGGCCATCGCTAAAACGCCGAACAAAATAAAAAATAACAATAAGGTATATAAGAACTTTTTTCTACCGACTATTGACGCTGCTAAACAAAAAATAGAGAAAAAGATAATACAGTAGGGCAAAACAATAAATTCAGCAAAATCTTTTTCATGAAGCGTTTTCATTCCAATATAATGGTTCAGCCCATTTATAATATCAACATTGCCACCTAATTTATTGGCATAAATGGACAACCCTAATCCTTCAGGATATTGTGGCGCATTTAATTCAATACTCCACATAGGCACAAATAATACCACCATTAATAAAATAGCGCTTAGAAATAAAATAATACGACTATTCCTATTTAATTTATTTGAGTTCATTTCTACTATTGAAAATTCAATTGAATACTAGAGGGCCTTATATAAGAAGCCCTCTAGTAACATTAATTATTTCTTATTTTTTTCTTTTCCTTCCGACTTCTCTTCTCCCTCCGCTTTTGGCATATTCGTACCTAAGCTAAATGTTAATGGGACATTGCTGCCAGCAGGAGATACTCTAACATACCCTTGCATTTCCTGGTGTAAAGCACTACAGAAATCGGTACAATAAATAGGCACCATTCCTACGCGATCTGGCGTCCACTTCAAAGTTTGCGTTTCACCTGGCATAATAAGTAATTCAGCATTAGCTGCACCTTTAATACCAAAGCCATGTGGCACATCCCAATCTTGCTCTAAATTGGTTACATGAAAATAAACATCGTCGCCCATTTTTATACCTTCAATATTATCAGGAGAAAAGTGAGATCTAATGGCTGTCATGTATACGTGTACTACTTTACCTTCACGCACCACCTTAGTGGCACCTTCTCCAATAGAAGCGTATTTATGTTTATTGTCGTCCAATTTATAAAACTTAGTGCTATTGTTTTTAATTAAATCTGCAGGAGCAATTTGAGCATAATGCGGCTCTCCAATAGTAGGGAAATCTAAGATTAATTGCATTTTATCACCACTGATATCATACAATTGTGCACTTTGTGAAAGTTCTGGACCTGTTGGTAAATACCTGTCTTTTGTAATTTTATTATAGGCTACTAAATATTTTCCATAAGGATTTTTGGTATCTCCACCTGCAACACATAAATGTCCTACTGAATAATAGGTAGGTACACGGTCTAACACTTTTAAATCTTTAATATTCCATTTAACCACTTCCGATGAAACAAAAAAGGAAGTATAGGCATTACCCTTATTGTCAAATTCGGTATGCAAAGGTCCCAATCCAGGCTTCTTAACTTCACCATATAATACCGATTCATACTTTAAAATAGGTATGCCTTCGAAAGAGCCAATGAAATCTTTAGCTTGAATAGTTTTAAGCATTTTATCAAATCCAAAAACTGGAATAATGGCTGCTAACTTTCCACTGCCTACTATATATTCTCCTGTAGGGCTTACGTCACATCCATGAGGTGACTTAGGACAAGGGATGAAATAACATAAGTCTTTTAATTCTTTTGAGTCTAATACAATCACTTCTGTTTTAATTTCTGAAGTAGCGCTATGTGTTTTTTCATTATAGGTATTATGCGCATAACGTACACTTTGCTTTCTGCCTTTACCCGCTTTTAAATACTCTTCCGCTTTTCTCCAATTAACCGCTAAAATAAAATCTTTATCTTTTTGAGAAGCATTCACTTCTAATAAAGTATTCGCTTGTTCTGTATTATAACAGGAAAAGAAAAACCAGCCATGAGAAACACCTTTACCTGCTCTACTTAAATCAAAATTAAAACCAGGACATTGAATTTGAAAAGCTAATTCCATTTTGCCGTCTTCTTTTTTAACACTAATGAAACTTAAAGTGCCTTTGAAATTCTTTTTATAAGTATTAATAGGCACATCGCCATTCACATCATCTGGAGGCACACTAAATCTAGTACCTGCAACAACATACTCTGTATTTTCAGTAATAAAAGGTGAGCTGTGGTTACCAGCACTATTTGGTAATTCAATAATTTCAGCTGTTCTAAATGTTTTTAAATCAATACGCGCTACTCGAGGCGTATTATTCGCATTGCCAAAAACCCACTTGCCATCATAATCTCCATTTGTTTTTGACAATTGCACATGGTGTAAATCATCCCAAGGCACAAAGCCATGTGAGGTATTCAACATGGGTTTAGTTTCTTCACTAAAACCATAACCTTTTTCTGGATCAACAGAAAAAACAGGAATAACTCTTAATAAACGGCCAGAAGGTAAACCATAGGCACTCATTTGACCACTAAAGCCGCCAGAAACAAAATTATAAAACTCATCATACTTGCCTGGTGCCACATATACTTTTGCAGCCGCATCAGCACTAATAGTATTATTTGCATTTTTGGGTTTACAAGCAGCTAATGTAAAAACAAATGCAATAGAAATAAATAGCCAATGTTTGTAATTTAAATTTTTCATAAATGAATATTTGAAATTGAGTAATAAATAATTTTATAAAAGTGTACCCTATTTTTTTGAATCATTTTTGCGCATGAATTCATAAATATTTCTTGCATCTTCATCTGTAACATTTTGATTAGGCATACGAACCAGGCAAATTTCTAATTGAGCTTGTGCTTTAGGATCCTTATTTAACATAGCGTCTGTATTCGTTACAAAATTCATGATCCACTCAGGTTTAAATCTTTCTGTTACTCCTTTCCAGCCTGGGCCTACTAATTTTTCACCAGTAAGTTTATGACAAGCACTGCATTTAACAGCAAATACTTTCGTACCACCTTGTACTAATTTTTCATTAATGGTAGCTCCCACATCCACTTTTGTAAATTTACCCTCCCCTCTTAACGGGTCATAACTTGGATTGGCATTGCTAGTACTAGGACTTACTGCATCAGATGCTACAGTTTGCTGTCCACCACATGCATATAAAATTGTTAGCACCACTATCATAGCAAAGGCATTTTTCATAAGTATATTTTTTTATAAATGATTGCACAAGATTAGAACAGCAGAAAAGTATATTTTATGCGTATACTCATAATTCATTTTCAATCTGTTGGCAAGGGTTCGTGTCTTATTTTATAAGCCTTATTATCAATGAGTTAGACCTGGTTAAGAAAGAATATGACAGATATCATAAACAGATTGACAAGCGTCATACTTTACTCCTCTATAAAAAAATAGTTTAGCTCTTAAATCATCAATATGATTATAGATATAAACACATTACTTGCCTGGGGAGCTGTATATAAAAAAGTAAGCCCTGGTGAACTTATTTTTTCAGAAGGAGCAGAATGTAGCTACTACAATCAATTAGTATCAGGAACGGTAAGATGGGTGAATATTGATGAAGAGGGCAAAGAGTATATTCAGACGATCATTGAACCAGGTGAATGTTTTGGAGAGATTCCTCTATTTGACGATGGCGTGTATGCAGCCTCCGCTATTGCTGATGAAGAAGTGGTTTTAATTAGACTACGAAAAATTACCTTTCTACAACTAATAAAAGAGAACTATGAGATTCATTTTGCTTTCACAAAATTATTAGCCAAAAGGGTTCGCTTTAAATTTCTTATTTTAAAATCTATAGCCTACCATGCACCAGAAGTAAGAATTGCTGCCTTATTAAATTACTTAAAAAAAGAAAATAAAAATTTCTGTTCTAATTGTAATCAATTAAAGCTGACCAGACAACAAATTGCTGATATGACTGGACTACGTGTTGAAACAGTCATTAGATCTATGCGTAATATGCACCATAAAGGAGAGATAGTCATTGAAAGAGGTAAGGTTTTTTACTAAATATGACTTAACGCATAAAGAAAAAATTGTAGCTAAAATAACTTTGTAAGTAAAATACACTATGGGCAAGTCGCCTCAAGGCTGGTTAAGAGTTTCCATTATAAATTTACTTATTGTATCATTTGTAGGTGTCATACTTAGGTACAAAATTGCTTTTTCGCTGCCTTTTATTGATCAAAAGCATCTTCTTCATGCGCATTCTCACTTTGCCTTTGCAGGCTGGATCAATCAAGCCATCATGGCGCTTATCATTCACGCCATTTCATCGAATACAGATTCGGTGGCATTTAAAAAATATAGGCCCCTCCTATACATAAATTTAATCACTGCTTATGGCATGCTTATTAGCTTTGCTATTGCGGGCTATTCGCTATTCTCCATTGGTTTTTCCACTATATCTATTATCAATTCTTATATTTTTGGAATAATGGTTTGGAAGGATTTAAATAACCCCAATCAGCAGCTCTATAGCTATAGTTGGTATAAGGCAGGTATTTTATTTAATATGCTTTCTTCTCTCGGTGCATTTACCTTATCCTACTTAATGGCTAATAGTAGTGTTAATCAAAATTATTATCTTTTAGCAGTGTATACATTTTTGCACTTTCAGTACAATGGATGGTTCTTCTTTATATGTATGGGCTTATTCATTTCCCAAATTGAGAAGATAAAAGCTATACAAGGTTCTTTACAGATAGCATTTTGGCTATTGAGTATTGCTTGTATTCCTGCTTATTTCTTGTCGGCATTGTGGCTGCCCATACCCCCCGTTGGTTTTATTATTATTGTGTTGGCCGCCTTTGCTCAATTTGCGGGATGGCTACTTATAGTAAAAAGTATTTATAAAAATAAAGAGCAGTTTAAAATATTATTTAATAGTAAAGGCAGATGGTTACTCTATCTAGCAGCAATTGCCTTATCCATAAAATTATTTTTACAATTAATTTCTACAATTCCTATGCTAAGTAGATGGGCTTTTGGCTTTAGACCCATTGTAATAGGTTTTCTTCATCTAATGCTTTTAGGGGTGCTAAGTTTATTCATTATAGGTTATCTATATGCTAAAGAACTATTCAAACAGAATTTTTATACAAAAATGGGCAGCATGGTACTAGTAACAGGTATCATTGGCAATCAATTACTACTACTTGTACAAGGCATTGAAGCAATGCATTATGTAGGCATCCCCTATCTCAATGAAAGCTTATTCATAGCTGCTATTGTAATGTTTATTGGCTTAGTCTTATTAAATATACAAAGTGATTGGAGTCATAAAACTAAAAATTAAATGGTGTCAATTTTACAAAAATACAATATGAAAAATATACAAGAAGCTACTTTAAAAAGCATTGCATTAGAACATTTCGAATTTATACCCATTTTAGAAAAGTATAGTTTGGACTTTTGTTGTCGTGGTAAAAAAACCTTGCAAGAGGCCTGTGTAGAAAACAATGTTTCACTAGAAACTATTTTAGCTGAAATAAATAAAGCAGGTATACCCATTAAAATTCAAATGCCATTTAATGAGATGTCGGCAGATGAACTTATATCCTACATTTTAATTCACCACCATTTTTATGTCAAAAATGCTATTCCTACTATTCTAAACCATATAGAAAAAGTTGTCAATAAGCATGAAGAAAAATATCCACAAATGATAAAAGTGTTATCATTGTTCAATGCAGTTGCTGATGAATTAATGCCACATATGCAAAAGGAAGAGCAAATTTTATTTCCTAGGATAAAAATTATTTTTGGAACAGATGAACATGCAATTGCCTCTCAAAAAGTAATTGGTTTTATTGATGGGCCCATAAATGTTATGGAAGTAGAGCACGAAAAAGCAGGCGATTTATTATTTGAAATTAGAAGAATTACAAATCATTATAAAGCGCCTGAAACTGCTTGCACCACGCACCGAGTGTGTTTAGATGAATTAAAAGCGTTTGAAGAAGATTTACATCAGCATGTGCACCTAGAAAATAATATTTTATTTCCTATGGCAAAATTGAAGATGCAAAATTAAAAATGGAAATTAGTTTCTTTTAATACTTGCTTTTTTCTGTATAATTTCTCCACTAGCCGTTAT
>JBAXPJ010000085.1:0-10577 GCA_037132335.1 Sediminibacterium sp.
TAGTTTCATTTTTAAATATTTTAAAACAGATCGGTGGGTACTATATACTGAAATACCTACTCCCATTAATATCATACTGCCAAACAATATAAAAGTTAGTTTAATATCTCGGATAGTTTTTAATTGTGGGAATTGGCTTTCGGCCCATGTGATAACGGAAAACAGTAAAATAATGGCAATTAAAGAACTGATTAGTCCATTTACAACCGCTTTTATATTCATTGGCTTAGCAATAAACCCGCGAGTGGCACCTACCATCTGCATGGTTTTTATTAAAAAGCGATTACTGAACATCGCCAATCGAATCGTATTATCAATACTAAAAATCACTATCACACAAAGTATAATAGCTACTACTATAAAAATTAGCCCCACTTTAGATGCACGTTCGTTTAAACTAGTAACAAGGCTTTGTGGGTATTGTAATTGGGTAATTTGATTGCCATAAGCGGCCATCAAATCTTGCGAAATTTTTGCAATACTATCTTTGTTTACATATTGTGCCTTTGCATAAAAATCAATGCTTTCTGGAAGCGGGTTTGAATCTAAAATTTTGGCCCAGTCTTCGTTGTTTTCTTTATTCCATATTTGCTTGGCACTTGTTTTGTCTACATAAACAACATCCTTTGCATAGGGCTTTCCCGAAATGAACTGCTGAATTTGTGAGATGGTGTCTTTGTTCATGGTGCGCAAATAAGCACTCAAACGGATATCTTCTTTGAAGGCATTGCCTACCGAACTTATATTCAGAAAAAACCAACCCATAATACCCAAAATCAATAAAACCAAGGCTACGCCAACTATGCTATAGATATAATTGGGTTTACTACGCTTTAAAGATGATTTTCCAACAACGGCCATATTCTTTTATTTTTTCTTGCTATTCAACTAGTGCTGCTAGGGGTTTTGATATGGCAAATGTAGGCATTTGCGTGCTAAACACTTACATTTGCAGCCACTCAAAATGGGTTTTCTAATTTGAAAATACCCCTTTAGTTTGGTAATTAGGTTAAAGAAAGGTTAGGATTGAATGGGGGGAGGTTTTAAGCACTAACCATTTACAACTTGATTCAAGCATATTAGCAATCATTTATTATTCAGAACAGTTTACATACAATGGAATACGATTTTAGGAAAATAGAAAAAGAATGGCAAAAAAAATGGCAAGATAATCGTGCCTATCAGGTAAGTAATACCAGCGAAAAGCCAAAATATTATGTATTAGACATGTTTCCTTATCCTAGTGGAGCGGGTTTACATGTGGGGCATCCATTGGGCTATATTGCATCGGATATTTTTAGTCGATTTAAACGCTTGAAAGGCTTTAATGTATTGCATCCTATGGGATACGATGCTTTTGGTTTGCCTGCCGAACAATATGCCATTGAACACGGCGTACATCCCGCAATTAGCACCGATAAAAACATCCACACTTTTCGCAAGCAATTAGACAATATTGGTTTTTGTTTTGATTGGGATAGAGAAGTAAGAACTTGTCAGCCTAATTATTACAAATGGACGCAATGGATTTTCTTACAATTATTTAATAGTTTTTTTAATAAGGCAACGCAGAAAGCAACCCCAATAACGGTTTTAGTGGCCTCCTTCGAAAAAGAAGGAAATGCCCAGTATCCTTTTCCTGCAGCAGTTAATTATGCGCCAAAAAGTTTTAGCGCTACCGATTGGGCTGGGTATGATTTTAAGCAACAACAAGAAATTTTAATGAATTATCGCTTGGCCTTTTGTGGTTATGGCGAAGTGAATTGGTGCGAAGCTTTGGGAACCGTATTAGCTAATGATGAAGTAGTAAATGGCGTAAGCGAAAGAGGTGGACATCCTGTTGTGAAAAAGAAATTACGCCAGTGGTATTTACGTATTACGGAATATGCCGATCGCTTATTAGAAGGATTAGACCGCGTAGATTTTAGCGAGTCTATGAAGGAAATGCAATCGAATTGGATAGGAAAAAGTTATGGTGCTGAAATAGATTTTGCCATTGCAGATGCACCTGCTGATTTAGCTTTAAAAGTATATACCACAAGGCCTGATACCCTTTTTGGGGTTGATTTTATGGTGGTGGCACCCGAGCACGATATTATTGGTCAAATTACTACAAATGATCAAAAAGAAGCAGTAGCCAATTATTGTGCGTATGTAAAAAGCAGAAGTGAAAGAGAGCGTCAAGCAGAGAAAAAAATAAGTGGTTGTTTTACTGGCGCCTATGCAATAAATCCTTTCAATGCTGTAAAAATTCCTATTTGGATTTCTGAATATGTGTTGGCAGGATATGGCACTGGCGCAATTATGGCTGTGCCTTGCGGAGACGATCGAGATTTTAAATTTGCCCAATATTTTAATATCCCAATAACCAATATTTTAGGAGATGCGTTCAATGGTACAGAAGCCAATTCTACCAAGGATGCCATCTTGCACAATAGTGATTTTTTAAACGGCGTAATCATGCGCGATGCCATAGCCATTGTGAATGATAAATTAACAGCCATGGGTATTGGTCAGGCAAAAGTGAATTACCGCATGCGTGATGCCGCTTTTAGTCGCCAAAGATATTGGGGCGAACCCTTTCCGGTACAATGGAAAAATGGAACCGCAATTGCACTTGATGAAGCTGCATTGCCATTGCTATTGCCAGAAGTAGAAACATACTCTCCAGGACCTGAAGGAGAGGGTCCACTAGCCAATATTCCAGCATGGGTGGCACAAGAATTAGAAACCAATACTATGCCTGGATATGCGGGAAGTAGTTGGTATTTTTTACGCTATATGGATCCACACAATAGCACTAGTTTTTGCGACAGAAAAGTAAGTGATTATTGGAACCAAGTAGACTTATACATTGGCGGAACAGAGCATGCAGTAGGGCATTTATTGTATAGTAGAATGTGGACGAAAGCCTTGTACGACTTAGGTTTTATAGGATTTGATGAGCCATTTAAAAAACTATTGAACCAAGGGATGATTCAAGGCGCCTCAAGATTTGTATATCGATTAAAAGGCAGCAATGAATTTGTTTCACTAGGGTTAATAAATGACTTTGATACGGTAGATAAATTGCATGTAGATGTAAATATTGTTGATGGTGTTGAACTAGATACCCAAGCGTTTACAAAATGGAAACCTGATTTTGCAGGAGCAACATTTGTATTAGAAAACGGAAAATACATTTGTGGATCGGAAGTTGAAAAAATGTCGAAATCGAAATTCAACACGGTTAATCCAGACGAGTTAGTACAAAAATATGGCGCCGATACTTTTAGGATGTATGAAATGTTTTTGGGTCCTGTAGAACAGAGTAAACCCTGGGATACCAAAGGGATTGAAGGCGTTCACCGATTCATAAAAAAACTATGGCGTTTGTTTTACGACGAACAAAAAGGAAAGGTTTGGAATAATGATGCAGCAACGCCCGAGGAGCTAAAAATCCTACACAAAACCATAAAAAAATCGCAGGATGATACCGAGCGATTTAGTTTTAACACAGCAGTTAGTGGGTTTATGATTTGTGTGAATGAGTTAGCCGATTTAAAATGTAATAAGCGCGCTGTTTTAGAGCCCTTACTAATTTTATTAACGCCTTATGCTCCGCATGTAAGTGAAGCACTTTGGGCAGAACTAGGAAATACAAGTTCTATTTTAGATGCGACATATCCTGTTTTTGACGGGCAATACACCACTGAATCTGCCAAAGAGTATCCGGTAAGTATCAATGGCCGCGTACGAACAAACGTCAACATTTCTTTGGATGCCAGTGCCGATCAAGTACAAGAAATCATACTATCTAATGAATTGGTACAAAAGTGGATGGAGGGTAAGCCCCTTAAAAAGTTCATTTTTGTAAAAGGCAAGATGATTAATGTAGTGTTCTAATACAGCTCAACTGATTTGTAAAACGCCGCCCTGATTTGGGGTGGCGTTTTTTATTTTCTACCTATTCGTGTAAAAATCTAAGAACTTATCGTTGCATTTATTACATTGCTTTACCAAAATTTAAGTTATGAATTGGAAACGTTTGATTTTAACAGTCACCAGCACTGCTGCTTTATTTGCTGCAGGTGCTCAAAAAATTAGTTTTAGTCAGTCAGATTTACTGGCCAATAATCTTCCTAAAAACTTTCTAAATACCTTGCCACAAGTGGTAAAATGGGTAGATGACGAGCATGTGATTTTAAATCAAAAAATCCATCCAGATTCTGCTAGTAAAAACTATATACTAGATGTGGTTTCTGGCGTATTTACCGAAACAAAAGGCGGTGGCGGCGGAAGAGGCTTCGGAGGCGGAGGCGCTATGATGCAAGGACGAGGCGGATTTGGTGCTCCAGCATCGCCATTTGCCAAACAAATTGTTGAAAAAGACAATGATATTTTTTACAAATTGGGTACCGAAGAAAGAAGGCTAACCAATGATAAGGCCGAAGAAAAAAATCCAACATTTTCGCCCGACAGCAATTTTGTTGCGTATACCAAAAACAATAATCTCTATACCTACAATTTAGCCACCAACAAAGAAAACCAATTAACAACTGATGGCACTGCCACAACATTAAATGGTTATGCCAGCTGGGTGTATTTCGAAGAAATATTCGGACGCCCAACACGCTACCGTGCATTTTGGTGGAGACCCGATAGCAAGCAATTGGCGTATATGCATTTTGATGAAAGCATGATTCCCATGTTTCCAATATACAATAGTGAAGGCACACATGGCTTTGTAGAAGAAACCCGATATCCAAAAGCCGGCGACAAAAATCCAGAAGTAAAAATTGGATTTATCAATCCAAATGGTGGAAAAACTACTTGGGCAGATTTTAATGAAAAAGACGATCAGTATTTTGGCTGGCCAGTATGGAAACCAGGTACTACTAACCTTTTGGTGTATTGGATGAATCGCGGACAAGACAATATGAAAATGTATGATGTAGATCCAACCAATGGAAAGAAAAAAGAAATCTACGACGAAAAACAAAAAACTTGGATCGACTTAGAAGACCGAGTAAGCGGACGTGTAAACTTTATTAATGATAACAAGAACTTTATCATGCAAAGTGATCGTACTGGTTGGAATCATTTGTATTTATATACAAGCGATGGCGTATTAAAGAATCCTATCACTACAGGTAATTACACTGTTACAGGTATTAAATTTATTGATGAAAAAAATAGCCAAGTATTCTTTACAGCACGCTCAAGAGAAAACACTGCACGCACCGATTTTTATGTGGTAAAATTCAATGGTACAGATTTAAAACGATTGAGTTTTGGCGATTACAACCACAATATTAATTTATCGCCAAATGGCAAATATTTTATTACTACTTACAGCAATGTAACTACGCCAAGTAAAATGACTTTGGTAGATAGCAAGGGTAAAATAATGAAGGAATTAGGCGATGCAAAAAATGCAGAACTAGAAAAATACAACCTAGCAAAAACCGAATTAATTCGCATTAAAAGTGCCGATGGATTATTTGATTTACCAGCAATGGTTACCTGGCCATTAAATATGGATCCAAATAAAAAATATCCTATTTTAGTTAGCATCTATGGCGGTCCAAATGCAGGCACTGTAATGGATGGATGGAACTGGAGTGCAAATCGCCAATTCTATGCACAAGAAGGATTAATTCAAGTAGCATTCGACCACCGTGCAAGTGGGCATTTTGGAAAAGCAGGCGTAAACTACATGCACCGTAATTTGGGTTATTGGGAAATGGAAGATTATAAAACAATGGCCAAATGGTTTATTGCCAACGGACAAGCAGATCCTACCAAAGTATGTATTACAGGCTTTAGTTATGGTGGATATATGAGTTGTTATGCTTTGACTTATGGAGCAGATGTATTTACCCATGCAATGGCAGGTGGAAGTGTGGTAGACTGGCGTTTATACGATAGTCATTACACCGAAAGATTTATGGATACTCCAGAAGAAAATCCAGATGGATATAAATCAAGTAGTGTATTAACTTATGTAGACAAATTTAAAGGCGTATTGCAATTGGTACATGGCACCATGGATGACAATGTACACATGCAAAATAGTATTCAATTAGTAAGTGCTTTAGAAGACAAAGGCAAAGACTTTGAATTCTTATTATATCCAGGTGGAAGACATGGATGGCCAGGTGCAAAAGGTGTACACTTTACAAACCTTAAAACAAAATTCATTTACAAAAACCTTTTGGAAAAACCTGTTCCGAAAGCGTTGTTGAAATAACAAACAAACGGCTCCTAAATTTAGGAGCCGTTTTCTTTTAAGAGGATATTGGATCTTATTTCAATCTTTCTAAAATCATATAAAACCCTTCTATACAGGCAAGGATCATTACTATATTATAAACAACTAATTGCCTTTTGTTAGGACTGCCAGTGATAATTGAAAAATTCTTTTTTTCAAAAAAAATTGGCTTGAATAACAAATAAATTATTCTAGCAAAAGATACTAGGCAGTTTATTAAAATGAAGCATAAAAAAAGAAAATCAGCAATGAGTTTGAATTGATTCACTTGCAGTGTTTTAGGTTATTTGATTTTAAGCAGGTTTAATACAGCCAATACCAATTTGGCAACCATGCCATTTTTAACAAGGATATTAGTTACATAATAGCCAAATAGTACAGGTATAATTATCTCAAAATCAGGAAAAAACAATTTTGATAAAATTGTACCAATAACTGAAATAGAAAACCAAATGAATGTTTCAATTGAAAATATTTTTCTCATTAAATTCTTAATTCGTTTTTATTAAAAATTGAAATAGCAGAAAAGCAATGGCTATTATACCATATACAATGAATAATTTCCAAGATGCTAGTTTGTATTTGATAGAAACTAATACAACTGCAGATGAAATTAAAATTGATATAGGGCCTGATATATACTTTAGGTTTCCTTTAAACAATCCAAATTCAGCAGCTAGCTCTAATAATATAAAATTGATAATTATTAGGGATATAATTATTCTCCTTTTTCGCTTTTTCTCTATTGAAATCGTTTCCATGATTTTTTATTTACAAGCTCTGTCTAGTTAAAAAACCGAATAGCAAAAATGACATTCCAAGTAATAAAATAATTAAATAATAAAACTTCTTATTTGTTTTTTCTTTTAATACTAAATTGAAGATTGCAAAAACAAATGAAATGCTTGTAATAGTTAAGCCCGAAATTATAAATGGCCAACTATGACTATTGTATATTACTAGTAGCATACTAAATACGCCTAAGCCAATAAAGGTTAATGCTGAAGATTTGTTTGTCATAATTATTTGCTTTTAATACAAGATTCATAGTTTAAAGAACACTCGTCTCTTTGTAACATTAGATACCAATAAGCTGTGCCCCCACAACTTAGTTCAAATGCAACTCCCAAGGTTCCAAATGAAATAGTTGAAATTCCAATTGCGGTAACTGTGCAACCTAAAATTGCTGCTGTGTAAACGGCAGAGGCTCTGCTACTGCAATTATCATAAATTCTTTTACAAAGGTTGTCGCTGTCTATCTGATTTACTTTTACTCTATTTGATTTATTATAACGAACTTCTATAATTGCTTGATAAATTGAGTCAATAGATATTTGTCCAATATCACTAAATTCAGACTTTAATTCAGATACTATTTTCGCTTGATTATTTATATCTGTCACAAAATTATCTAAAGAATTGTAACCAGAATACTTTGAAACTTTCGTTAATTCACTTTCACTAACTTTTTCTGAATTTAAATATTGTTTAAGTGTATCTTTTTCTAAAGGGCTTAAATGATTTGAATTACCGATATGGCCTTCTATTGTTTCTAAATTGTCTATAAATTTCACAAAGGCCAAGCTCTTTGTAAGATTATCTACAGATGCCTGTTTATTATTAAGGCTTGAATTTTCAGACTTTTTTTGACAAGAAAATATAGTTAAAAAAATTAAGCATACGCAAGTGGCAATTAAGGCTTTATTATAAGTTTGTTTCATTGATTAAATTTTTATTAAAGAAATAATGCTTGGTCCCTCCCCTGTCTCACACCAAGGATCAGATATTCAGCGGTTGATTTACTTGCTTATACTGCAAGGCTCCAGTTTCGAGTGTTTTCACTCTGGTCTGTAGTACAACACCAAATTTGTCTGCGTGCAAATCAACGTCCTTTTTTATTTTAGCTTGTGGCCTACAGGCTAGGTAAAAAAATAGACTAAAATCCATTCTGCGCTAGTGCATGGGCATAAAAGTACAGCACCGATTCTCGGTTAAAAAACCCTATTTTTCTTTTAATTAACGGGAACTCGGCACACTGATAAAGTCAATAAAAATTAAAGCGGCTGCTTTCCTTCGGCCAAATCTTTTATTTCGTCCGACATGATTATGGCAACCTTTTTAGTTGGAGTTGTATTTGAATAGTTAAGCATTCCAAGTGCAATTTCTGATGCTTGAATGGATTGGTATTTTCTGAGCGTTCCGGTTAAGAATTTGTTTAACCATCCAAAGACAAGAACGGCTATTTTTTCGCCGGCTCTGTGTTCTTTTCTATTGCCTGTTATAAGTGCGGGTCTAAAAATTCCAAGACTATTATATCCTAATGCACTAATTTCTTTTTCCATGGTGGCTTTTACTTGGTTGTAAAAGATGAAAGATTTTTCACTAACCCCCATGGCACTAATTACTAAAAAAGCTTGACTGCCTGCTTCGTATTGTAGTTTGGCAAATTTCACGGGGTATCCTAGGTCTACTTTTTTAAATGCATCCTTCGAGCCTGCTTTTTTTATGGTAGTTCCCAAACAACAAAAAACAGTGGTTGCATCTACCGTTCCTTGGTAGGTATCAAAATCAATTATGATTTCCTTTAATTTAGGATGTACCATTCCCAAAGGCTTTCTATTATAGGCGTAAACAGTATGGTAGGCTTCGCTTTCAAGCAATAATTGTAACAAATGTGATCCTGTTAGGCCGCTGGCGCCAATGAGTAATGCTGATTTTTGTTGCAAGGTTTGATTTTTTACAAAGCTATGGATTAATACTATTTTGTAGATTTGATAAGTATGGCGAACGATAATTTAAATAATGCACCCGAAAACTTAACTCCAGCCGATAAGGAGTTTGAAAATACCATCCGCCCAAAAGAGATTGACGATTTCTCTGGGCAGCCTCAGTTGATTGAAAATTTAACCATTTTCATTAAAGCGGCTAAGCTTCGTGGCGAGGCCTTAGACCATGTATTGTTTCATGGCCCTCCCGGTTTAGGAAAAACTACTTTAAGCAGAATTGTGGCTAACGAATTGGGTGTAAATATTAAAGAAACTTCTGGTCCGGTTATTGAAAAGCCAGGCGACTTAGCAGGATTACTCACCAATTTGCAACCCAATGATGTGTTGTTTATTGACGAAATTCATAGGTTAAGTACGGTAGTTGAAGAATACCTCTATGCCGCCATGGAAGATTTTAGGATTGATATAATGATTGATACGGGCCCAAATGCACGTAGTATTCAAATTAACCTGAATCCTTTTACACTTGTGGGTGCTACTACCCGAAGTGGATTACTTACAGCGCCTTTATTATCGCGTTTTGGTATTAAATCTAGGTTGGAATATTATAATGCCGAAACCCTTAAAAAAATTATTGAACGCAGCGCCGCCATTTTAAATACAGAAATTTCTTCGGATGCTGCGGGAGAGATTGCCCGACGCAGTAGGGGCACACCGCGAATAGCCAATGGATTATTGCGTAGGGTACGCGATTTTGCGCAAGTACTAAATGATGCCACTATTGACCTTGGCATTACCCAACACGCGCTTAAAGCACTCAATGTAGACGAACATGGCTTAGACGAAATGGACAACCGTATTTTGGCTGCTATTATTGATAAATTTAAAGGAGGTCCGGTGGGGCTAACCACTATTGCCACTGCAGTAGGCGAAGAGTCTGGAACGATTGAAGAAGTATATGAACCTTTTTTAATTCAAGAAGGATTTTTACAAAGAACACCACGTGGTAGAGAAGCAACATTAAAAGCCTACAACCATTTAAAAAGAGAAATGACTAATAGGGGCGGATCACCAAATTTGTTTTCATAAATCAGTAATGTGCGAACTAGAAAATCTCGAATTGATTTTACAATAAATATTTCAACATAAACTGGACATAAAAAAAGCGTCTGTTTCATTTATAGAAACAGACGCTTTTTTATAGTTCAATAAGACTAAGGTGCTACTAATCTAAATCCATTTCCATGGATATTTACAATTTCAATATCGGTATCGTCTTTTAAATACTTGCGCAATTTGGCAATATATACATCCATACTTCTACCATTAAAATAAGTATCACTACCCCATATTTTTTTCAATGCCCTTTCGCGTGGTAGCAAATCGTTTTTGTGTTCAGACAACATTTTTAACAACTCATTTTCTTTTGGAGAAAGCGTTTGGTGGCTATCATTATTAATTAACTGACGCAATTTTGGATTGAAATGGTACTTGCCTAAATCGAATTCAATATTGTCGCTAATACGGTTGTCTTCTTCATTGCGTTTTAACATTGCTTTGATTTTCATCAGCAATACTTCGCTATCAAATGGTTTGGT
>JBAXPJ010000086.1:0-10536 GCA_037132335.1 Sediminibacterium sp.
GTTTTATCTTCAATAATCAAGATATATGAATTATAATATATATCAAATGACTTATTAAAACAAAACTCAAACCTTACCTTTGCGCCTAGAAAAGCAATTGGATCATTCATGAAATACGAGAAAGAAATAAGTAGGCGAAAAACTTTTGCCATTATATCACACCCTGATGCTGGTAAAACGACGCTTACTGAGAAGTTTTTGTTGTTTGGTGGTGCCATTCAAGTGGCAGGAGCCGTTAAGAGCAACAAAATTAAAAAGCATGCAACTAGTGATTTCATGGAAATTGAAAGACAACGTGGAATTTCTGTTGCAACTTCTGTAATGACATTTGAATACAAAGGAATTTCTATTAATTTATTAGATACACCAGGTCACAAAGATTTCGCGGAAGATACCTATCGTACCTTAACTGCAGTTGATAGTGTTATTTTGGTAATTGATAGTGTGAATGGGGTTGAAGCACAAACACGCCGTTTAATGGAAGTTTGTAGAATGCGCGACACACCTGTTATTGTATTCATTAATAAAATGGACAGAGATGGTAAAAACAGGTTTGATTTATTAGAAGAAATAGAAAATGAATTAAAAATTTCTTTACATCCAATGACCTGGCCTATTAATAGTGGTAAGGAATTTAAAGGGGTGTATAATTTGCATGATAAAAACTTACGATTATTTACTGCCAGCACAAAAGCAGAAGACGACGACGAAGATGTGTATTCAATTAGTAATTTATCGGATTCTTTATTAGATGCTAAAGTTGGTGAAAGAGATGCTGCTCAATTAAGAGAAGATGTAGAATTGATTGATGGTGTTTATGGACAACTAAAATCTACAGATTATTTAGAAGGAAAAATTGCGCCAGTATTTTTTGGAAGTGCGGTAAATAATTTTGGTGTAAAGGAAATGTTGGATGCATTTATACAAATTGCGCCTATCCCTAAAAGCAGAGAAACTTCTACAAGAACGGTTGCTGCTGAAGAAGATAAGTTTAGTGGATTTATTTTTAAAATACATGCCAACCTAGATCCTAAACACCGTGATAGAATTGCGTTTATGCGTGTTTGTAGTGGGAGGTTCGAGCGTAATAAATATTTTCACCATGTTCGTTTAGACAAAGACATGCGTTTTAGTAATCCGTATTCTTTTATGGCACGAAGCAAAGATGTTATTGAAGATGCTTTTGCCGGAGATGTGGTAGGTTTGTTTGATACGGGAAATTTTAAAATTGGAGATACACTTACAGAAGGAGAAGATTTTTATTTTGTAGGTATCCCAACTTTCTCGCCAGAAATTTTCAAGGAATTGGTTAACAAAGATCCTATGAAAACCAAACAAATGGAAAAGGGTATTAGCCAGTTAACAGATGAAGGGGTTGCACAATTGTTCACCCAATTTGGTGGTAACAAAAAAATCATTGGTTGTGTAGGTGAATTACAATTCGAAGTAATTCAATACCGTCTACTTCAAGAATACGGAGCCGCTTGTGAGTTTAGAACATTACCGTTTTACAAAGCATGTTGGTTAACTAGTAAAAGTCCAGAAAAACTAGCAGATTTTTTACGATACAAACAACAGAATTCAGCAGAAGATAAAGATGGTAATCCTGTTTATTTAGCACAAAGCGAATGGTTCTTAAATACAGAAATCAATAATAATCCTGATATTGTTTTTCATTTTTCAAGTGAAATTCATAAATAATCCATCATAAAAGTCAACCTATTGTATGGATCCATTTGAAACGGAAAGATTATTGGTTAGGCAGTTTGCTCAAACAGATGCTTCAGACTTTTTCAATTTCAATAGCAATGCAGCTGTTGTACAATTCATTCGACCCATTAAATCAAGAGAAGCAAGTGATGCTTTTTTAAAAGAAAATGTCAATTTATACGTTCCTGGATTTCCATATGGCAGAATGTGTGTGGTGGATAAATCTACAGGGGTGTTTGTTGGGTCATTTTCTATTCTGTATTTAAATGGTGATGCTAATTATCATATAGGTTATGCACTTATGCCCGAATATTGGGGTTTGGGTATGGCAACAGAATTGGTATTACATGGGTCAAAGCTGTTTTTTAGTCGAACAATACACCCAGAATTATTTGCCATCACTGATCGAGAAAATCATGCTTCTATGTCTGTTTTAAAGAAGTCTGGATTCAATCTTACGGGAGAATACCTACTTGATGGCAAGTCATTGTGCTTATTTACTTTAACCAGAACTGCTTTTGAGGCTAAATAGCGGTTAATCGCCTCCTTATTTGTATTTTTACTACTCGTATGAAATCAAAAACACTCAAAAAAGACAAAGTAAATATCATTACACTAGGTTGTAGCAAGAATTTGGTTGATAGTGAAGTGCTTAGTGGTCAATTATTGGCTAATGATATTGCGGTTGTTCACGAAAATAAAAAACTAGACCATAATATAGTAGTAGTGAATACTTGTGGCTTTATTGATAAGGCCAAAGAAGAAAGTGTCAATACTATTTTAGACCAATTAGAATTAAAAAGACGCGGTAAATTAGACAAAGTATATGTAACAGGATGTTTGAGTGAAAGGTATCGTGCAGACTTAGAAAATGAAATGCCTGAAGTGGATGCTTGGTTTGGCACTTTAGAATTGCCATTAATGTTAAAGCAATTTGATGCCGATTACAAAACAGAATTATTAGGAGAAAGATTATTAAGTACACCATCTCACTATGCGTATTTAAAAATTAGTGAAGGATGTAATAGAACTTGTTCTTTTTGTGCGATTCCTTTAATGCGCGGTAAACACGTTAGTAAACCAATTGAAGCATTGGTTGCAGAAGCTGAAGGATTAGTAAAAAAAGGCGTTAAAGAAATCATGTTAATTGCCCAAGAGTTAACCTATTATGGCTTGGATATTTATAAGCAACGTGAGTTGCCAAAGCTATTACACGCGCTAGCAGATATTAAAGGATTAGAATGGATTAGATTACACTATGCATACCCTAGTAAATTTCCAATGGAAATATTAGATGTAATGCGTGAGCGTGATAATATTTGTAAGTACCTAGACATGCCATTGCAACACGCTAGTAATAATATGCTAGAAGCAATGCACCGCAATATTACACGTGAAGAAATGGGAGATTTAATTAAAACTATTCGCGAAAAAGTTCCAGGCATTTGTATTCGTACTACTTTAATAGCAGGCTTTCCTGGTGAAACGGAAGATGATGTAGAGGAATTGAAAGGATTTTTAATAGAGCATCGCTTTGATAGAGTTGGTATATTTAGTTATAGCCACGAAGAAAATACAACGGCTTATAATTTAGAAGATTCAATTTCAGACGAAGAAAAACAATCTCGTGCAGAGTCTATCATGGAAGTACAACAAGAAATTAGTTTAGAAAAAAATCAAGAAAAAATCGGTCGCATATTAAAAGTACTAATTGATAAAAAAGAGGCTGGCAGGTATTTAGGTAGAACAGAATTTGATAGTGTAGAAGTAGATAATGAAGTAGTGGTACATGCAACAAAAAAATTACAAATTGGTGAATTTGTAATGGTTAAAATAACCAAGGCTTACGACTATGATTTAGAAGGAGAAGTGGTTGGCTAATTAATATTAAAAATGAATATTACACACATAAAATAAAACCTATGTCAATTCAATGGAAAGGCGTTTTTCCCGCATTAACAACAAAGTTTACCACTGATGATCAATTAGATTTGCCCTTATTTGAGCACAATTTAAATGAGCAAGTAGCAGCAGGCATTAATGGTATTATTTTAGGCGGAAGTTTAGGTGAAGCAAGTGTGCTTACCATGGATGAAAAAGAAACCTTAATTAAATTTGCTGTTGCAAAACTTGCAGGAAAAATACCTGTGGTTTTAAATATAGCTGAAGGAACAACCAAAGATGCGCTAGCGCTAGCAGCCAATGCAAAATCTTGGGGTGCAACAGGTTTAATGATATTACCGCCAATGCGATATAAATCTGACCATCGCGAAACAGTTACTTATTTTAAAACAATTGCAGCATCAACAGATTTGCCCATCATGATTTACAATAATCCTGTTGATTATAAAATTGATGTAACCATTGAAATGTTTGAAGAACTAGCTGATTGCGCCAATATTCAAGCTATTAAAGAATCAACAAGAGATACCACAAATGTTACGCGTTTAATTAATCGATTTGGAGATCGATTTAAAATTCTTTGTGGTGTAGATACACTTGCAATGGAAGAGTTGGTTTTAGGTGCAGATGGTTGGGTTGGAGGATTGGTTTGTGCATTTCCAAGAGAAACGGTTGCAATATATAGATTAGTAAAAGCAGGTCATATTGCTGAAGCGCTTAGTATCAATAGATGGTTTATGCCTTTACTTGAATTAGATATTCATGCTAAATTAGTTCAGTACATTAAATTGGCTGAACAGCAAGCTGGTATTGGATCTGAATCTGTTCGTGCACCAAGACTTACACTTGTTGGAGAAGAAAGAGCACGTATTTTACAAGTGATTGATAAAGGAATTGCTAACAGACCTACTTTACCAGAATACTTACACTTAACCGTATAATCATGCAAACTATTGTTTCGTTTTCAAATACAGATACTGTTATGCAAGCAGCAAAACTTGCATTTACACGATACCAACAAATACCAGATGCAGAGAAAGCAAATTTCTTAGATAGAATCGCTTTTGAAATTGAAACATTAGGAGACGATTTAATTAATATTACCCAAGCAGAAACAAATCTTCCAACACCAAGATTATTAGGTGAAAGAGGTAGAACAACCATGCAATTACGCATGTTTGCTCAAATGTTGCGAGAAGGAACTTGGGTAGAAGCTAGTATTGATACCGCTATCCCAGATAAAACACCACCCAAACCAGATATTCGTAAAATGTTAATTGGTATTGGGCCAGTAATTGTTTTTGGTGCAAGTAATTTTCCATACGCCTACTCAACAGCAGGTGGAGACACTGCAAGTGCTTTAGCCGCAGGTTGTTCAGTAGTCGTAAAAGCACATCCAGCACATATTCAAACCTCTACATTAATAGCAACTGCTATTGCAAAAGCTATTGAATTTTGCAAAATGCCAACTGCTGTTTTTCAACATGTAACAGCCGATTCATTTGAAATTGGTAAGGCTTTAGTGCAACATCCTGCAACTGCCGCTGTTGGATTTACTGGTTCATTTTCTGGCGGAAAAGCATTGTATGATTATGCTGCTGCTAGACCAAATCCAATTCCTGTTTTTTCTGAAATGGGAAGCACCAATCCAGTGCTTTTATTACCCAATGCATTAGAAACAAACGCAGAAAATATAGCCAAACAATATGCAGGTTCTATTACTTTAGGTGTTGGTCAATTTTGTACCAATCCTGGTATATTGTTAGCAATAGCATCAACATCATTGGATAGTTTTGCTACTACACTTGCGTTAGAATTAGCTTTAGTAGCACCTTCTAAAATGTTACATACAGGAATTTTAAAAGCATATCAATTAAAATCAGCAAAAGCAATTGAACAAGTTGGTGTAACCATTCATACTAATAATATTCAGTCTGATTCTACTGCGCAACCTTTATTCACAAGTGTTTCAGGAGAAGTATTTTTAGCAAATCCATTATTGCACGAAGAAGTATTTGGGCCTTATGCCATTTTGGTTGTTTGCAAAAATGAAACAGAATTAATTACTATTTGGGAAACGCTAAAAGGTCAATTAACTACCACACTAATGGGTACTTCTATTGATTTTGAAAACCATGCAACGTTAGTACAAATGGCACCACAAATTGCTGGAAGGGTATTGTTTAATGGTGTTCCAACGGGTGTAGAAGTTTGTGCGAGCATGGTTCATGGAGGGCCTTTCCCTGCTTGTACCGATAGTAGATTTACCGCAGTAGGTATTAATGCAGTAAAACGTTGGGTTCGTCCAGTATGTTTCCAGAATTGTCCTTCAAACCTTTTGCCAAATGCACTGAAAGATGAAAATCCTTTACAAATTTTAAGATTGGTAGATGGTGAATGGAAAAGATAGTTCTTTCAACTTGCAATTTTTAGCCCATGAGTAACGCACCTATTTCTGTTGAAATTATAGATCCAATAAATAAATCGGGTCATCATTTTTATTGTATTGACGCCCATACTTGCGGAAATCCAGTAAGGGTAGTGGCAAAAGGTGGCCCTGTTTTGGAAGGCGCCAATATGAGTGAAAAACGCCAACATTTTTTAAGAGAATTTGATTGGATAAGAAAAGGGTTAATGTTTGAACCTCGTGGACACGACATGATGAGTGGCAGTATTTTATATCCACCTCACAATCCTTTAAACGATGTGGCCGTATTATTTATTGAAACCAGTGGATGTTTACCAATGTGTGGACACGGTACAATCGGCACCATTACCATTGCCATTGAAGAAGGACTAATTACACCAAAAACACCTGGTATTGTTCGCATGGAAGCCCCTGCAGGCTTGGTGATGATTGAATACAAGCAAGTAGAAAATAAAGTGGTTTCTGTAAAACTTACCAATGTGCCAGCTTATTTAGCAGCTGATAATATTACTGCTCATTGCAATGGATTAGGCGATTTGCAAATTGATGTTGCTTATGGTGGTAATTTTTATGCCATTGTTGATCCCCAAAAAAACTTTCCTGGATTAGAGCAATTTTCAGCCAGTGAACTAATTGCATTTTCAAGAGACTTACGCAACGATATCAACCAAAAATATACTTTTGTTCACCCCGAGAATCCAACCATTAATGGCTGTTCTCATATTTTATGGACAGGTAAAGTGTTAGATGAAAAGTCTACTGCTCGAAATGCTGTTTTCTATGGCGACAAAGCAATTGATCGTTCTCCTTGCGGAACTGGTACTTCGGCTAGAATGGCGCAATGGTACACAAAAGGACAATTAAAAGCTGGTGATTTATTTGTTCACGAAAGTATTATTGGATCTGTATTTATTGGTAGAATTGAAGAAGAAACAACCGTAGATGGAAAACCATCTATCAGACCAAGTGTTGAAGGATGGGCAAAAATTTATGGACACAACCATATAACCATTGATCCATTAGATGATCCTTATGCATATGGGTTTCAAGTGATTTAATATTTAGTTGATAATAAAACTTAAGTATGAAAGTAGTTATTATAGGAGGTGGAATTATAGGATTGTGTAGTGCGTATTATTTACAAGAGTCAGGTTATGAAGTAACCATAATAGACCAATCAGATTTACTAAATAATTGTTCTTATGGAAATGCAGGGTATGTATGTCCTAGTCATTTTATTCCACTAGCAACTCCTGGCATTGTAAAGCAAGGATTAAAATGGATGCTGAATTCTAAAAGCCCATTTTATGTACAACCTAGGCTAGACATGAGTTTGATTGATTGGGGATTGAAATTTATTAAATCTGCAACGGCCGAAAAAGTAGATCGTGCCGCCATTCCATTACGCGATATTGCTATTTATAGTCAGTCATTATATGAAGCATTAACAAAATTACCCCAGTTTAATTTTGCTTATGAACACAAAGGGTTATTAGAAATATTTCAAACACCAACTGGTGCCGAACACGCAGCACATACTGTAAAAAAAGCGCACCAAATTGGTTTAAATGATACAGCATTATTATCATTCGAAGAATTACAAGCACTTGAACCACAAACAACAATCAATGCATTGGGCGCAATCCATTTTAAATGTGATGCACATTTGTATCCCAACAAATTAATGGAGCAATTATTAGCACATTTAAAAAATGTTGGTGTAAAATTTCATACAAATGAAACGGTAATTGGTTTTGAACATAAAGAAGCAAATATTACAAAAGTTAAAACCAATACATCAGTTATTGACACAGATACAGTAGTTATTGCAGCAGGTTCCTGGTCTAGAGAATTGGCGGAATTGATGGACGTTAAAATACCATTAATGCCCGGAAGAGGCTATTCAGTAACACTCGAAGATTCTCCACACAAGATTAACTATCCATCTGTATTAATTGAAGGAAGGGTTGCTTTAACGCCAATGGATGGCAATAAAATTCGTTTTGGAGGTACAATGGAAATAACTTCTACCAAAACACCGCCACGTTTGGCTAGGGTAGAAGGTTTATTAGGTGCAGTTAAGCAGTTTTATCCTGAATTTGATATTCCTGTTCCTAGCATAGATAAAGTTTGGTGGGGTTATAGGCCTTGTTCTGCTGATGGCTTGCCTTATTTAGGTCGGTCTAATAAGTGGAAGAATGTTGTTATTGCAACTGGGCATTCTATGTTGGGCTTGAGTTTAGGAGCAGGTACGGGCAAATTAGTTACCCAAATTATTAACGAAACGCCATTATTAATGAATATTGAACCTTTCAATCCTAATCGATTCAATTAATTAGTTTTGAATAGTTCTGAACAATAGTTTCTACTAAGTTGTATTTTTACTATCTATGATGGATTTTGACAATTTTAATTTGCCATACGAGCACACTGGTTATTTTTCAACGCTAGTGGCCGATTATATTTCAGAATCCCCATCATTGCGTCCATTCTATACTCATAGCCCCAATTTATTAGGAATTCAATCAGCCATTGAAGCAAGAAAATCATTTGATACACCAAGAAAATTATTAGTGGAGGTATTAACGGAACAATATGCTGGAATTGATATTTCGAACAAAACAAAAGCTAATATTGAATCGCTTTTAAAGCCTACTTGTTTTACTGTTACAACAGCACATCAGCCCAATATATTTACAGGCCCTTTGTATTTTATTTACAAAATACTGCATACTATTAAATTAGCAGAAATGCTTCAGGATAAAATGCCTGAATACAATTTTGTACCTGTTTATTATATGGGCAGTGAAGACGCCGATTTAGATGAATTGGGCCAAATTAATTTAGGTGGTCAAGATCTTGTTTGGAAAACCAATCAAACTGGTGCTGTTGGTAGAATGAAAGTTGATAAAGCTTTTTTACAATTAATTAATGCCATTGAAGGGCAAATAGCCATACATAGTTCAGGAATAGAATTAGTGAATGTATTTAAGCAAGTATATACTTTAGGAAAATCCATTCAACAAGCCACACTTGAATTGGTGAATCATTTGTTTGCTGATTATGGATTGGTTGTGTTAATTCCTGATAATGCAAAACTAAAATCGGCTTATCAATCAGTTGTAAAAAAAGAATTAGTTGAAAATTTCTCACATGCTATCATTGCAGAAACAATTAGTGCATTAAAACAGCATTATAAAGTACAGGCTTCTGGCAGAACGATTAATTTATTTTATTTACTAGATAATCACCGCGAAAGAATTGAGTTAGAAAACGGAATGTATACTGTACAATCATTAAACTTACAATTCACTGAATCTGAAATTTTAAATGAACTAAATAATTTTCCAGATCGTTTTAGTGCCAATGTAATTTTACGTGGTGGATTCCAAGAAACGGTATTGCCTAATATTGCTTTTATTGGTGGTGGCGGTGAATTAGCCTATTGGTTAGAATTAAAAAATCTATTCAACCATTGCGGTATTCCTTATCCAGTATTGGTTTTGCGTAATTCATTTTTGTGTTTAACCCAAGCGCAGTTTAATAAAATGAAACAATTAGGTTTCTCCGAACCCGATTTATTTCAATCGGCCGAATCATTATTAAATACAATTGTAAAAAGAGATACAGCAGCTATGTTAGACCTTACAAATGAATTGGCTAATTGTAAGTTATTATTTGAATCTTTAAAAGAAAAAGCAAATTCAGTTGATAAGAGTTTGAACGACCATGTAACCGCACTAGAAATTCAATCAACCAAAAAAATACTCTCGCTACAAAAGAAATTATTAAGAGCAGAGAAAGAAAAGTTTCAAGTTGCTAAAAGACAAATAACCAATTTAAAAACGGCATTATACCCTAACAATAGTTTACAAGAAAGGGTAGCAAATATTGGAGACTTTTATGCCTTACATGGTAAAGATTTTATCAATCTAATTTATCGTGCATCAAATTCATTAGAAATGCAGTTTAGTGTCCTTACCATTAAATAAGCACTATTTATCAAACTGATTGGGCCAGTCTTTTTGTAGTAATTTAATTTTTGAAGTTACCGCATTATCCATTTCATTTTTATAATCAACCAGTGCATTTGCAATTGTAGCATTGCTAGTGCCTAAAATTTGAGCGGCTAGAATTCCAGCGTTCTTAGCAGAGTTTAAAGCTACTGTGGCAACTGGTACACCATTGGGCATTTGTAAAATAGAAAGAACAGAATCCCATCCATCAATAGAATTTGAAGACTTAATTGGAACCCCAATTATGGGTAGGGTAGTAACAGCAGCAATCATACCAGGTAAATGTGCAGCTCCACCAGCACCTGCAATAATTACTTTTAAACCACGACCAATAGCCTTGTTAGCGTATTCTACCATACGAGCAGGCGTACGATGTGCAGAAACTACGGTTAACTCAAAAGGAATGTCAAAACGCTTTAAAATTTCAGCTGCGTCTTGCATAATAGATAGGTCACTATCGCTTCCCATTACTATTCCAAC
>JBAXPJ010000087.1:0-10523 GCA_037132335.1 Sediminibacterium sp.
TTATAAATTTAAACATAACACTAATATTAGTATATACTAACTTTTAATAGTATACTTTATACTAATAAAAGAGTAGAGTATTGATTAGATATAATTCTATTTTTAATTTCTAAAAGAGATAAAAGTCTATAAAATATATGAATAATCATTCAAATAGAAATTTTATTGTAGAGGTTTATATAAAAGATAGGTTAATTCTGGACTGGTTCATCAACAGTATAAAGAATACAAGTGTATTATTTGATTTTAATATTCATGTGTCCTTGAATTCATTAAGAAATACATTAGAATTTGCTAACGGCAAAAAGATTTCTGTAATTGATGTAGAAGATAATAATTCAATTTTATTTACTAAAAATTATAATTTTCAGAATAAAAAGTATAAATTTTTAGGTGTTGGGTTTAAAAAAAATATAACAGATATTTCAATGCTGCTTTCATCAAACATTAATGGATTAATGGATGTTGAATGTAATTCACTTGATTTTATTAATGCTATTGAATCCATAGAGGGGGGCAGTACTTATATGTCTGACAATATAAAGGCTAGTATTATTGATAATTACTTAAATAGCGTTTCCAAGATTAAATCAGATCCTGTAAGTGAAGAACAAATTATTTTAAAATCAAATCATATTGTTTTAACGGCAAAAGAAAAAAATGTTTGTGATTTATTAGCGAAAGGATTGAGTTATAAGGAAATAGCTATTGTTTTAGGGGTGTCTACTTTTACAGTAAATCAGAAAGCTAAAAATATATACAAGAAGCTAAATGTAAAATCAAGGGCAGAATTATCTTATCAAATTTTAACTAAATATTCAGCCAATGTTTTGTAATCATAAGTATAGTGTTTTTGCTGATTTAGGCGATTTGAAAAAATATACATTTAATGTTAAAATAAAAAAATATGTTTAAAAAATTGGGAGATAAGCAGGAAAAATTTGATTTTTTAAATTTTTTATATAGTGCAGGAGCTGTAATTATATTAATTGGTGTTATTGCCAAATTGTTAGAATGGGATGGGCAGGATTTCTTTATGACCTTAGGATTAAGTACTGAGGCTGTTGTGTTTGGTATATCATCTATCAAGTTTATCAAAAAAGATAAACCTGTTGCAATAGATGAAGAACAATTTGTTAAGGAAAAAAATCCAGTAATTGACGAGTCTGAATTTGAATCTGATAATGTTGTAAAACATTTATTATATAATAACATACCCTCTGAAATTGAGAAAGAATTCTTTCCCCCGGTTGGTAATACATCTGCAAGCACTTCGTTGCAGATGCAACCAACCAATATAGAAAATTTTTCACCAGATATTTTATGGCAATTAGATGAAATAGGTATAATAAATTTCCCTAATGATATTTTTTATCAACCTGAATGGCTCATTTTCAATGATGATGAATACGTTCTGATAGAAAAATTATTTTCAGATTTTTTTGGAAAAAAATTAGTACCGAAAAAGCAAATACCAGTATTAAAGTCTTATAATTTAAGACTACCAGAATCTGGGATAGGGGATTTGGTTATAGAAAATGCAAGACAAATAAATAAAGATAATTTGCATATTCTAATTTTGGCTTTTAGCTCATTTAAGTTTAAAGGTTTCTTTGATTTATTCATGCTATATGAAGAAAGGGGGTTAATATATATTAGGTCTGCACAAAAAAATGAATTTCAAATATTTGGAGGAGAGTCTTCTCAAACTTTACATTATTGTACTATGTATCATTCTTCAGAAATGGTTATTAGTCCTGACATTGATTTTCTTAAACCATTTATAAAGTATAAGAATGAATTATTGCTTGATTATATTATTAAAAGACTTGATGTAAATAATCATGAAGCTTTTGATTTAATGATAAAGCTATTGTTTGATAAAAAAGATGCTACTAAATTATATTTTATTGAAAATTTAAAACAAGTTGAATATAATCAAGAAAATTTATATTCTTTCCAATTTGCTAAATCTATTATTTATTTATTAGTGTCATTTAATAATAAAATTAAAGCAAAGTCAATTTTATCTAAACTTTTATCATTTACTTCAAAAGGGAATAAACATTTTTATCTTGATGAAATGATAAATATCAACTCAAATACTATTATAATTAGTAATTCACATTCTTATGAATTAAATGAGTTATTTAATGAAGATTATCTTGATAATTGTTCAAAAGTGAAGTTATTTATACAAGATTTAATTAATGAAAAATCGATAGAGGCAAGCTATATTAATGATCTTTTTGAAGTTTCAAAAATTGATACAGTTAAAGAAATTTATAAAAAGTATTTACACTATTTGGATAAATATCAAATTACGCAAAGTAGTAAGCAATTAGATTTTGCTTTACAATGCAAAAATGTATTAAAATAATTAATCTACTAATACATTTATTATGGCTGTAGGAGGTAATACTGGTGCTGATTTAAAGAGAGCGCAAATTATATCATTATTGTATATAATATTTGTTTGTTTTTCTGTGCTTAATATTAAGATGTCTATTTTAGATTCTAACTATTATTCTATTAAATCATTTGAAGCCTTAGATAAAGAAAACAGAAAAAAAATAGATTTAAGTAATATTATTATTAAAAGTAATTTTCAACGTATTGATTCAACTAATAGTGGACATACTTATTTATTGATAAGCGAAAAGTTAAATCAAAGTTATAATAAGGTACAAAGTTTATTATCTCTAATTGATGCAGAATTTAAAAAGAATGGACAAACTGTTTTTACAGAGTTTAATAAAAGAAATTTAATTGAGAAGGTTTTAAAAAGTGATAATGGAATACCCGTCATAAAAAAAGATTTATTTGCTTTAGCTAAATATATTAATTCAAGCCCTTTAAAAATACCTTCTTATTTGGATGATTTTGTGCCCATTACAGATAGTATTTTGAATTTTAAAGGAAAAAAACAATTATGGGAATCTTATTTGTTCTTACATAAGCCAACGGCAATGAGTTATATGCAATTGGTTAGAATTAAATTGTTAATTACGCATACCCAGCTTTTATATCAAGAAGAGGCGCTTAAACAAATTGGGTATAAAGCCACTTATTATTCAACACAATTTCCAGAAACTTATGAAGTAAAGAATAATATTAAAGTTATTTCTGAAGCAATTAAAGAACCTGTTAAACCTGCTGTTGAAGAAAAAGTAGTAAATACAAAAACAAGTGATATTGTAATTGATGATATATTCAATAAAATATTACAAACAATACATACTGAAAATATTTTTGCCGGATTAAACACTGTATTATTTAGTGATTTTAATTTTGTTGTTGGAAAAGATGTTGAAATTGAAATTGAACCTAAAGTAAATGTTATAAGTAAAGATTTAAAATTTATTGCTAATTTTAATAGAGTAGGGGAATATGAATTGAAATTTTATGATTTAAGAACAGGTTCAAAAAAGTTGTTATTTCAAAAAAAAGTATATGCTAATAAAATGCCTGACCCAATTCTGCGTATTAAAGGGGAAACTCTTGGTAATTATAATATCAGTACAAAAGATCTTTCAAGTTCTGAACGATTAGAAGCAATTTTATTTATTAATAATTTAGATTTTTTTCCGGGTAGAATTAATAGTTACCGAGTAACTAGGTTACATGCTGGTGCTGAACAAGAATCTGTTATTAATTATGGTGAACTTTTTCAGTCAAATACACAAAAAGTGTTTTCAAATTTACAAAAAAATGACTTTATTATTTTTGATAATATGAATGTATCCCTATTAGATGGAACATCTAGAAAACCACCTCCATTATTATATAAAATAACAAACTAACTAACAAACTAACTATATACCTAACTAGAATATCTTTTATGAAATATCTCTCTTTCCTTTTATTGTTAACCTTTGGATTCTCATTTTTAGCTAAATCGCAAGACACCTTAGCTGGAAATTATGAGAATTTAACCATTGCAAAGGGTAAACATATTATTAACACTATGGTAATAGTAAGTAATAAGTTACAAGTAGATAGTGGTGCTATTGTAGAATTTATTGAAAATGGTACTCTTATCTGCGGCGGAGCGGTTAATATGACCGGCAGTAAAAATGACATCCGTTTCTATGGTAAAAAAAATGCTGAAGGGGTAGGTATAATATTTAATAATAGCAATGAAAAAAGTATTATCATAGACAATGTTACTTTTACAAACTTACAAATGCCTTTGTATTTTGATTTTGGTTGGAAAAGAAATTTTGTTTCTATCACAAATAATATATTTTCAAAAAATATTGGTAAGGTTTCATTAATTCAAGTACTCAATACGCCTTTTGGTATAAACGATTCTTCTTATGTAGAGTTTATATTGTCTAATAACTTAATCGCTGAAAATAATGCCCCTGTTTATTTTGAAGATCTAAAATCTGATCAAATACATTATGATATTACAAATAACGTATTTACAAATAATATGATATATGGATCTAAAACATACAATATTACTAGTAACGTTTTATATGGTAGATTAGATCAATCCTATACTAAACATATACCCACTATTGAAGGTAATAGTTTTGTTAATAATACTCTAGTAGACATTTCAACAGATACTATTTTACATTTAGCCAATATTGGAGTATACGGAACAGAAAAATCAATGATTTTTAAAAATAACTACTGGGGGGACAATAACAAATACAAAATTTATGATGGAGTATATGATCAAGAGAGAAATTATTCATTTCCAAAATTAATCTTAGAACCTTTTTTAAATACACCTTTAAATAACATATATACACATATTTATAATATTACCAATACTAATATCCCAGCTCAATTACTAGATACCGTAACAAATATTAGTAAAATAAGAGCATTTACATTTAGAAGTAATAAACAAGTAGATTATACGAATGGTACATTAGAATATATTAATTTAAAAAACGATACTACTTTACAAGAAACCATTAAAAAAATAAAATTTAATGCTACTGTAATTGATAAGAATAATGTTAAAATTGATTTATTAGATCCAATTGTAAATATTAAACAAAGTGGTTATTTTAGATTGTCTAATTTATTTGATATTGATTTTAAAACTGTGCCTGAAGTTACAATTGGACATAAAAATTATATGATTCGTTTTTATAAACAAAAAGTATATCTAGACTCAATTGCTAAACTAAAAGGTATAGAAGATGAGGCTGATAAAATCTCTCCTTTACCTAAATTTAAAAAATATTGGGAAATAGGTCTTTCTACTGGTGGCTCTATTTTTACAGGTTCAGTTAGTTCACCCTCTTTATTTTCTAATGAAGTCACTTTATATAATTCTTTATTCACATCTTATCATTTTTCTAATTCTTTAAGTTTTTCTTTAAATTTTTCAAAATTCACACTAGGCAACAATGATTTCGCATCATCCAATTTAGATCAAATTGCTAGGGGTTTTCACTTTACAACCGATATGATGTCTATCACCCCTATGCTTAATTTCAAAGTATCTGAATCAAAACTAAATGGCAATAAATTTATATATACTGGTTTTTTTGGATTAGGCGCCGATTTTATTAAATTTAATCCAACTAGTAGTTATAAAGGAGTTGTATATAATTTACAAGAATTGGGTACCGGAGGTCAATTTATAGATAGTTCTAAGTCACCTTATTCTTTATCTACATTTGGAGTTACCGTATCCTATAGATATAATATCAATTTAGGTAAGAAAAACACATTTGGTATTGCTATTTCCTATCATAGAGTATTTTCTAATTATATTGATGATGTTGGCGGGGATACATACCCAAATGCAGATAAATTATATAGCAAATCGGGAGCTGCAGCTGTATATTTTGCAAACCCAACTTCTGATTATATTATCCCTGGTAGATTAAGAAGCTCACCAGATAACCCATCCGACAGTTATATTTTATTTAATTTATTATATACTAGAAAACTTTTTAAATAATAATATATATGAAAAAATATTTCTCTATAGTTGCTCTTGTTTTTATTTTAATGGGCTGTAATAAACATGATTTCTTGTCAGATCTCAATTTTGAAAAATTTTTATTATCCGGTTCTGGCAATTACCATAACACTTCTCATACTTGGTATTTAGATTCTCTCACTATTAATGGTGTTAATTATAATTTAAATGCTACTCAAAAAGCATTTAATATGACATTTAATTCTGATGGATCCTATATAAATAGTGACGGGTATTATGGAAAATGGGAAATGCCAGACATAACTCATTTAAATATTACAAAAAGAGAAAATAATAATAGTATAAATACAAGTTATATTCTTGAAGATTTAAATTCTATAAGATTTAGAATTAATAATGTAGTTAATAATACAACTTATATTTATTATTATAAAATTGAAAATCAATAACATATAATTTTATGAACTATTTATTTTTTTCTATTTTATTTAATTGCGTTTTTGTATTTATACATATACTTTTAAAATTTAAAAGGCCTTTATTTTTTAAATTTAATTCATTATCTATAATTGCTTTTATATTCATAATTAATTATATAAGTTTAACAAAATCTGAATCTTTCTATTGGATTTTGCTTTTGCCTATTTTAAATTATATAGCATGGGGTAATCTTATTTATATTTTAAATACTCTTTTAAACGATAAATTATTTAAATGGGCTAAAAATATTCTTATTTTAAATTTAGTTTTGGTAATTGTTTATACTTATTTTATTTATATAACTCCAACTGTTTATGAGTATAAAAATAATAATATTTTAACTTTAAATATTATTGATAAGTATTGGTATTTAAATTTCATTAGAATATTTATAAAATTTAATTTTATATTTAGCACACTTTTTTTAATAACACATTTTAAAATTGAGTATAACCATCATAATTCATATAAAGTACAAATAAAAAATTGGGTTTCATTATTTTATATAGTCTTATTTTTTAATTTCATAGTACTTGCATGTATATTTTATAATAATAACACTTATAGTTTTATTATACTGCAATGTTCATTGGTAATTATATCTATAGTAATACTTACAAGCTTTATATATAAGCCTGTTGCTTTTTCATTTATAAGATTTAATTATTATAAATTATCAACTTTTAATAAAAGTTCAAATTTTACATTAACGGATGAGAATTTTACAGTTCCTTTTTTGAATAACTTCTACTATTTAAATGTGGAAGCAAATTTAGATAAATATTGTATAGATAATAATATAATAGACAAGGATGAATTCTCTGATGCAATCTTAAAAAATTACAACATGACTTTTAATAATTTAATTAATAAATATAGGGTTGATTATTTTTTATCTCTAGTTCAATCAAAAAAGTATTCAAATTATTCAATAAACGCATTAGCCCAAATGGCAGGTTTTACCTCAAGACACCATCTCTATAAGCCTTTTAAGCGTTTTCATGGTGGTACACCGTCGGATTACATTTATTATGTATTAAATTAGATTATACTTACTTTAGTATATACAGTAGTTTGCGAGATTTCTTTAATTACTATTTTCTATTATTTACTTTTACATAATATTTACACTCCATTATAATCTGGTAGTTAAAACAATTATTAATGGCTTTTTTTAATGTACTTAATTAAGTACAATTCTTATTCATAATTATATTTTAGGTTTTAATTTATTTTGTTTAAATATTTTTATTTTAATAGTTAAACAATAAAATTTCATTTTTCTTTATGAATAAAAGTGAATTTGTTTCAATTTTCTATTTATAAATTTTAGATCATTTATTTTTAAAACTATTTTTTATTGTATTAATAATAGTACTATATACTTAAAGTAGACTTTATTATATATTAAAAAACAATATGTATATATAATTGATAAATAGGTTAATGTAAAAGTTAACTTAGTTTTTTCTCTAGTTAATATTGCAATTTCACTTATTAACAAGATTGAATTTTAATCGAACTACGTTTTGCTTAATGTTTACTTACAAAACTTTTTTCTAGAGTTTCATCTCGATACTTTGCACCCCCATTAAAAAATCTATGATCAAAATGGAATTGTTTTAAAAAACAGTTTTAGTTGACTATAAATTTATTTTTTGGTTAAAATATTAATTTAAAATTAATGAAATTCTTTAGTTCAAAGACATATGTCCTTTGTTTGTTACTAACACTAACGCTGAATTTGCCCACAATATTGTATGGACAGATAACATCTAATTACACAATAGGTGGATTCGGTTCTATTGGAAGTGTAATTGGTGTAAAAACATACAGCAGCCCATTTATTATTACTGGTGAGAAATGTTTTGTAGTAAGTAATGGTGTAATTAAATTTTTGCCTGTTAATACTGGTAAATTTTTCTCAACATGTGAAGTTAATTTAGATTACATAAGACTTAATATTAAAGTTTTTCCTAATCCAACTCCGAATTTTACAGTTATCAAGTTTTTAAACCAAATACAAACCGATGATTTGGTAAGAGTTCAACTTTATAGCATTTCTGGAAATTTAGTAGATGCTAAAGATGTTTCTCAAAAACAATTATTACAAGGATACCAATATTCTTTAGGAAGACAAGTTGCAGGTATTTATTACTTACAAATATCTTCTAATACAATACTCCAATCATTTAAAATAACTAAATTATAAAATTTTGAAAAGGATTATCACACTGACATTTTTATTTACATTACTTTATGTTAATGTTTTTAGTCAAAAAACTGTACCAGATGGTATTATTTTTCAGGCTATTGCAAAGTCAACCTCAATAAGTGGGGATGTTGCAGCTGCAGAGAGAAAAATTCATGTTAAAGTAAAGATATTAAAAGAAACTATCGATGGGACTGTAGCTTATGAAGAATCACAAGCTGTAACTTCAAATAAAGATGGAGTTTTTACAGTAATTATTGGTAAAGGTACCTATGTTGGTGGTGAAAGAAAACTGTCTGATATTAATTGGAGCCTAACAGATTATTTTATCAATATTAAAATTTCAATCGAACCAACCTTAGATCCCTCATATAATCCTTTAACTGCACAATATGATGACTTAGGCACTTCTCAACTATGGACTGTACCATATGCATATTATGCTAATAATGCTAATACTTCAAATAGTGCTAATCAATTATCAGATATACTAAAAAGTGAACGTGGTGGAACTGGAGTGGCCAATCCTGTTGGAAAAACCATTAAATTAAATCAGAGTCTTACTGTAGAAGGTGCAGGAGATTTTACCATTACTACAACTGGGGCTAGTAATATTACTTTCCCAAACATTGGAACAATGGCAACTTTAGAGGGGGTAGAGGTTTTCACAAATAAGACTTTAACATCACCTATTTTAAATGGTACACCCACTACAACAACAGCCAACTTATCTGATAATTCTAATCAAATTGCCAATACTGAATTTGTGCAAGGTGTTGTATCTAATATTAAGTCTTCAACTATGTCTCTAACGCAAGCCGCTTTAGATTTAAAGGAAGACAAAGCAAATAAATCTTTAGATATATCTCTAGATGCAACATCGGACATTAAATACCCTTCAGCTAAGGCTGTTAAAACATATTTTGATAATAATATTAATTCGAGTACGACTCCAGATGCAACAACATTATTAAAGGGGAAAATTCAATTAGCTGGAGATTTAGGTGGTACTGCTGCTTTACCAACAGTAAATTCTGTAGGTGGGGTAAGTTCAAATACCATTGCTCTATTACCAACAGCTATTCAGACTAATACTAATAGTATAACTGCAAATACTGCAATTCTAAATAACGCAACTAGTTCAAATTTGCCAGGTACATTGGTTAAAAGAGACTTGTCTGGAAATTTCGAAGCAGGTGTAATTACTGCAAGTTTAGCTGGTAATGCTAGTACAACAACTCGATTATTAAATCCAGTTTATATTTATGGAAATACATTCAGTGGTACAGAAAGTATTACTACTGTATTAGCTCCAAATTTTGGTGGAACTGGTGTTGACAATGCATCCAATACAATAAAATTAGGTGGTAATTTAACTACCACAAGTGATGTAATCTTAGCTGGTACAAATTCAACGACTATTAGAACTACTAATATTACAGATGTTACTTTGCCAACAAGTGGCACATTAGCTACACTATCTGGGGTAGAATCATTAACCAATAAAACTGTAAATGGTGTAAAGCCAGAAGCCTTAGCTACTGGATTTAAAATAAATGGGGGTACATTAACTTCTACTACTTTAACAGTAGTTGGAGATGTTACTATAGGAGGTGTAAATACTGGGGATCAATTAATAACCTTAACTGGTGACGTTGTTGGTTCTGGAACTGGAATAATAAATACTACTATTAATAGTATAGGTGGAGTTAGTTCTTCAACAATTAGTTTATTGCCAGATGCAGTTGCAACTAATACTGTAAATATTGCCTCAAATACAAATAGCATCACAGCTAATTCTTTAATATTAAATAATGCTACAAATTTAAATATACCAGAAACATTAGTTAAGAGAGATATTGCTGGTGGGTTTGAAGCAGGAAATTCAAAATTTACTAATGTAGCAGTTACAGG
>JBAXPJ010000088.1:0-10467 GCA_037132335.1 Sediminibacterium sp.
GAGTCGGGCCCGTGTCTCAGTGCCCGTGTGGCTGATCATGCTCTCACATCAGCTACTGATCGTAGACTTGGTGAGCCGTTACCTCGCCAACTATCTAATCAGCCGCACACCCATCATCAAGCGCCGTAGCTATAACAATAAGTTGATGCCAACTCACTGTGTTACGGGGTATTAATCCAAATTTCTCTGGGCTATCCCCCACTTAAAGGAAGGTTGTGTACGTGTTCCGCACCCGTTTGCCGGTTACCACCCAGTATTGCTACCTGTGCTGTCCCTCGACTTGCATGTATTAAGCCTGCCGCTAGCGTTCATCCTGAGCCAGGATCAAACTCTCCATTGTAAATGTTGTTGTTTGATCTGACTTTAATCTCAAAAATAAATCTGAATTAAAATCGATTTAAATTCTATTTGATGCTTAAACCTTACCAATCTAATTCCTAAGAATTATATTGTTTTTCTGTTGCTTCCAAACTTTCAAAGATCTTTTGGCCTAATCTCTTAAACCACCCCTTTTAATCGGGGTGCAAAAGTAAGTGCCTTTATTTTCTTAACCAAAATTTAATAGCCTTTTATAACTAGTATTTTGATTAGTAATAAGTCGATTTTTTAAGAACTATTCCGCTTTTTTTAGAAGCGGGTTGCAAATATAAGACTAGAAAACTTAGCAACAAAATTGAATTCAAATATTTATGAAATTTCAACGTTGTTTTTTGTTATTCTGTCTTCAAAGATCAACGCTTTTTTCACTTGCGGGGTGCAAAGATAAGGGTGGATTTTTTCTTGCCAAATCTTTTTTGAATTAATATTTTCGAAAAGCTTGCAAAGCCTATTATAGTATAGATTACAGGGATAAATTATTTTTTTCAAACCTTGAAATTGAGTTGAAAAACCACAATATTCAGCAAAATACTGCTGTATTGAAGACCATTTTATTAATTGCCAATAAGTATTGAGGGAATTCATTAGCTAGGAAACGCAACTTCCATTAAACATAATCCATGTGCTGGTGCAGAAAAATCTGCCTTTGAACAATCCTTGGCATCGAGAATGGATTGAAAGTTTGCAGCAGTGATAGAACCTGTTCCTAATTTCAACATTGTGGCCACCAAACCGCGTATCATTCCGCGTAAAAAACGGTTAGATGTAACTTCGTAAACCAATAATCCATCCCTTTCTACCCATTTTGAGCGTTGTATTTGGCAAATAAAGGTTTTGACTTGTGTATTTCGTTTTGAAAAAGAGGTAAAATCGGCATGCGCTAACACCATGCTAGCACCTTCATTGAGCGCCTCGAGGTTTAACTTGTAAGGGTACAACCAGGCTGTTTCTATTAAAAAAGGCGCTTTAGACTGTGTTATTGTGTATTGATAGGTTCTTGAAATGGCATCGAATCGGCAGTGCGCTGTTGGACTTACTGGAAAGATTTGCTTTATAACAATGTCTTTGGGTAAAACAGCATTGAGGTTATATATATGTTGTGTTGATATTTCAACGGTTGTGTCTACATGAAAAAAATTCTGTGCTGCGTGCACGCCTGCGTCGGTTCTTGAGGATCCGGTTAATTCAAAAGGGATTCTGAAAATAGTTTGCAATGCCTCTGTAATGGAAGATTGTATGGTTTTTCCGGTATCCTGAATTTGGAAACCACAATAGGCCGTGCCTTTGTAGGCTACTTCAATAAAATATCTTTGCATACCCATCTATGGCGTTTGCCTTTTGGCTTTTATGGCTGGTGCTGGAATAGTTAAGCTTGGATCCATTGCTGGAATGAACAATAAAACAGTATCTATTTTTGATCCGTTTTGAACAGTATAGGCTTGGTTAATGCCATTGGCCCCTATTTTTTGGTAGGTTTTTGTAACATTATTAGTAGTAGTTGGCGCCTTATCTGAATTTGATTTTAGCAACTTATTATCGTAATTAATTTTTACGGCCTCCTTACCTATTGCATTTCGAATTTCTGCCTGAGTAACCAAATCGTATAGAATCCAACTATTATCGGCATTCTGTTTTAAACGAAAACCGCGGTCTTTTTCTGAAATTTCACAAACAAAGGTTTGGGATACAAACTGGTTTTTTGGGAAATCTATTACTAATGTATACTGGCCCGCTTCTAAACTTGGTATTAATAAATAGCCAGTGGCATTTGAATGATAAGCCTTATCTGACAATTGAAGGTTAAATGGAATTTTGGTTTCTGTTTGTATATATAGGAAATAGGTTTTTTGGGCTTGGATACTTTCCATAAAAAACAGGCTTATTAAAAGCAGGATGATTTTTATTGAAAACTTGCCTCTGTGCATAGGTATTGTTTGTTCCTGTAAAAATACTTAAAAAATCATTGAACACTCATCCTTGTTTTTTATAGATAATGATTGGCTTTTTTACCTTTTAATGAATTAGTTGTGTAGCATTTGTACAGACAATTACCTTTATCAACTTAAAATAAACTAGATGAAACATATTGCAGTACTGTTTACCCAATTTGCCTGCTCTTTTGTAGTTGCCCAAACAACTACTGTAAATGATGCATGGAAAAAAGACTATCGAGCAACCGCTCCTAAAATTAACGACTTGGTGCATACCAAACTTGCGGCTAGTTTCGACTATACGCATGCCTATTTAAATGGAAAAGTGTGGATTACATTAACACCCCATTTTTACCCTACCGATTCTTTGCAGTTAGATGCCAAAGGAATGGATATTCATTCAGTTGAATTAGTTAGTGCTGGAAATTCTAGCAAACTGAATTTTAAATACGATGGTTTGTTTTTAAATATCAGTCTTAATAAAACTTATAAGAAAGGAGACAAATACACTGTAATGATTAACTATACGGCCAAACCAAATGAGTTGGTAGTTAAAGGTAGTGCTGCTATTTCTGATGCAAAAGGATTGTATTTTATTAATCCTACAGGAGAAGATAAAAACAAGCCTACCCAAATTTGGACCCAAGGTGAAACTGAAGGCACTTCTGTTTGGATTCCTACAATTGATAGACCAAATCAAAAAACAACCAATGAGTTTAGCTTAACGGTTCCTGCTAAATACGTTACATTATCGAACGGAAAATTGGTTTCGCAAATTAACAATGCCAATAAAACAAGAACAGATAATTGGAAGATGGATCAACCGCATTCTCCTTATTTATTTTTCATAGGCGTTGGCGATTATGCTATTGTAAAGGACCATTACAAAGGAAAAGAAGTAAACTATTATGTTGAAAAAAACTATGAAAAAGTAGCACGTAAAATTTTTGGATTAACCCCAGAAATGATGCAATTCTTTTCTGAAAAAGTTACTGGCATTGAATATCCTTGGGTTAAATACAGTCAAATTATTGGACGAGATTATGTAAGTGGTGCAATGGAAAATACCACTGCTACTTTACACCAAGAAAGTGCGCAACAAGATGCACGCCAATTAGTAGATGGCAATGAATGGGAAGGCACTGTTGCGCATGAATTGTTTCACCAATGGTTTGGAGATTTGGTAACTGCAGAAAGTTGGAGCAATTTAACAGTGAATGAAAGCTTTGCAGATTATAGTCAATTGCTTTGGCAAGAATATAAGTATGGCGCAGATGCTGCAGGATTTGAAAACTACAAAGAGATGCAGAACTATTTGGTTAGTGGCAGTCAGAGCAAAGACCTTGTACGTTTTTATTATGCCGATAAAGAAGATATGTTTGATGCTGTTAGTTACCAAAAAGGTGGACGCATTTTACACATGTTGCGCAATTTAGTGGGCGACCAAGCATTCTTTGCTTCATTAAATAAATACCTTAACACCAATAAATTTGGTAATGGTAGTGCACATAAATTAAGATTGGCATTTGAAGAAGTAACTGGTAAAGATTTGAACTGGTTTTTCAATCAGTGGTATTTTGGCAATGGTCATCCAAGACTAGATATTAGTAGTGCTTATGATGCAGAAGCGCATAAAGCTATGGTAGTGATAAAGCAAACACAAAGTGGTGAGAAGGTTTTTAGATTACCTATGGCAGTTGACATTTACCAAGGGAACCAAAAAACAAGACACCAAATTGTAGCGAACAGTAAAGCAGATACTTTTTATTTTGCAGCATCAGTTAAACCAGATTTAATAAATGTTGATGCAGATAAAATTACTTTGGCAGAAAAAAGAGATACCAAAACTTTGGCTGAATTTATTTTTCAATACAACCATGCAGGCAATTATTTAGACAGACGCGAAGCAATTGAATATGCTAGTAAAAAAATGTCTGATACAGCGGCATTTAATTTAATTGTAAAAGCGCTAAAAGATCCTTTCGATAGAATTCGTGCAAAAGCATTGGCTAGTTTTGCTAGCAGTAAATTAGATGCTTCAGTATTAGCTAGCATTGAAAACATTGCTACAAATGATGCTAAACGTACTGTTCGTGCAGATGCGATTGACATTTTGGCTAAACAAAAAAATACCAAATACGCTAGTTTATTTGTTGCTGCTTGCAAAGACTCTTCTTATACAGTAGCTGGTGCTGGATTAGAAGCACTGGCTTTAATTGACAGTGTACAAGCTTTTAAAATAGCCAATAATTTATCTAAAGAAGAAGCAAAAGGAAGACTAAGTGGGGCTATATCGAATGTGATTATTGAATTTGGAGATGAATCTTCTTTTGATTTTGTGGTGAGTAGTTTCACAAAAATGCCATTGTCGCAAGAAAAATTTACCGCAATTGCATCGTTAGTGAATTTATTAGAGAAAGTAAAAACCAAAGCGAATTTTGAAAAAGGAGTTGATGAAATTGTAAAATTCAGAGACCTAATGCCAGAGCAGATTCGTGTGCAAACAACACCATATATTAACAATATGATTTTAAAAGGACTGGCCGATAAAAAAGATGCCGCTGGAGATAAAGTATTTGCAGATTATGTAAGAGGAAAAATCAGTAAATAATTATTTGACGATTATTTGACTGGTTGACTTAATAGTAAATGGCGAATTAAAATCAGTCGTTTCAATATTTCCAGCAATATTTATATCAAGAAGCTCACTAACTAATAGTGAGCTTCTTTTATTATAAGTACGTTTACCAGAACTAAAGCCCTTCATTGTTTGCTTGATATTATTGTTTTCATTTACTGCTGAACTTAATTTCAGATTTATATTACTACTAACCAATACTTCAATGGTTGTTGGTGTTTGAGCATTGATGGTATACTGATTGGTAATAATTGAGCTGTCTACTTTTATAGTATCTGCCCATTGGTAACCTTCTTTAAAATTAACGGGATTGATGGCAAGAAAAAATTTTTCGGCATCATTCACATTCATATTCACTGGCATAACTATTCCGTCTATTTTAGTATTGGAAATTAGTTGGTGATTTTCTACAACTAAGTTTTGTGGCTTATTTAATATGGCTAGAAGGTTAGCAATTTCAGGCATTTTGTTGTCTATAGCACTATCTGTATCTAATTGGCGCTCGTTGCCAAACCCTTTTGTAGAAAGCTTTATATGGCGTGGTATTAATTCTAATGAATAGCCAGTATTACTAACTGATTTCACTTGATAGTCGACAGTTGTTTCATTAAATACCTGCATTTCAGTATGCTGGTCTAAGGTGGTCATGTCTGTAGCATTTTTAACAGTAGAAATAGCCGTAAATTTTGTGCCTGCAACTACTGGAATGCATTGTGCTGATAGCATTTTTGTACTGAAAAATATCAGACAAAAAATCATTAGAATTTTCATTGGGATATTATTCAACTTGAAAGAATTGAATTGTTTGCTGATTTTTGGTAGCCTTTGTGTGTATGTGAATTAAAAAAAATGAATTGTTGTTGATTGTATATAACCTGTGTGTATATGTGAGTTAAAAAAAAATTAATCCTTTATTGATTGTATATAAACTGTGTCTTTATTAAAAAAACCTTGATTTGTTTGCTGATTATAGGTTTTCTATTGTGTGTAGTAAAGCAAATTAAATTAGTTGATAAATGAACAACAGCGCATTTAGGTTTTACCAACTTCCGCTAGCGCCACCACCACCGCTACTTCCACCACCGAAGCCGCCAAAATCACCGCCGCTATCGCCTCCACCGAAACCGCCACCCCCCCTGCTTCCGCCACCGCCAGATAACAATGAGGCCCAAAATAATGTTTCAGCAATATTTCCTGCGCCAGATCGGCTCAAAGTACCTCCGCCGCCACCGCCGCGACTAGATCCTACAATAAGAAATACCACTATTAATATACCCAAAAAAAGTAAGGCACTTCCGCCATCGTCTTTACCCTTTTTTGCTTTTTTAACTTTATACTCTCCTATTGCCGCTTGTGCAATGGAATTAGTTGCGAGGTCTAATCCGTGATAATAATCTTTTACTTTAAAGTATGGTGTAATATCATTTCTAATAATACTGGCTGTTGTAATATCGGGGATTGCACCTTCTAAACCATATCCTACTTCAATTCTAATTTTATGATCGTCAATAGCAGCAATAATTAATACGCCGTTATTTGTTTTTTTATTTCCTATTCCCCAAGACCTAAATAATTTATTTGCGTATTCTTCAATTGGATAATCATTGAGCGTTTTTATGAGTACAATAGCTATTTGATTAGAACTACTGTCGTCAATGGCTACTAATTTTTGTTCGAGAATTTGCTTTTGCTCTGGCGACAATACATTGGCCATATCCGTTACCAATGTTGGCTGGCTTGGCTTTGGCAAAATATCTTGCGCATTAACTAGCGTAATGGATAAAATACTAAATAATATAATTAAGAATTGCTTCATGCTTCTATTTGCCAAAAACGATTTCGTCGGGCAATTCATTTTTATCTGTTAGTGCGTTGTAAGGAAAATGCGTTTGCAAGGCTATTCCAATTTCTTGAATGATGTTTGCAATTCCAGTGGCGTAATTCTGTTGGTTAAAATGAGAGAGCATTTTTTTAACTTCTGTATTCCAGAATGCATCTCCTACTTTTTGATGAATACCTTCATCGCCAAAAACAGCCAATTGTTTGTCTTTCATTGCAACATATACCAGCACTGCATTATGTGCTTCTGTTTGGTGCATATTTAATGATTCAAATAATTCTTTGGCGCGCCTTAATGGATCGATATACGTGCAATGACTTTCTATATATATACGCACCTCGCCGCTGGTTTTTAACTCAGCGGCGCGGATTGCTTCTACGATTTGTTCTTTTTGTTCAGCTGAAAAATAATCAACTGCTTTCTTTTTGAATAGTGAGAACATGGATCGATTTTAGAATTTTACTTCAGGTGCTTTTTCTGATCCAGCGTCTGCTTTAAATCCTTCTTTTACTTTAAAGCCAGTGATACTAGCTAAAAGATTGATAGGAAATGAACGTGCTTTAATATTATAAGCTGCAACAGCTGCGTTGAAGTCGTTACGAGAAACTTTAATTCTGTTCTCGGTACCTTCAAGTTGCGCTTGCAATCCTCTGAATGCTTCGTTCGCTTTTAGGTTTGGATAATTTTCAGTAACCACTAATAGTTTACCCAAAGCTTGAGACAATTGTCCTTGAGCAGCCTGAAATTGTTGAATTTTTTCTGGGCTGAGGTCTTTTGCTTCTAGTTTAATTTGAGTAGCACTTGCACGTGCTTGAATAACATTGGTTAAAGTTGTTTGCTCGAAGTTGGCTTCTCCTTTAACGGTGCTAACTAAGTTGGGTATTAAATCTGCGCGGCGTTGGTAATCACTTTGTACATTGTTCCAAGCAAGACTCACTGTTTCATCTTGTTGTACTAAACCATTGTATCCACTCCAACCACAACCAGCAAGTAATAATACTACTGCAGCAATTCCGATAAGGACTAAATTTTTTGTGCTCATTGTTGTAATTTATTTTTTCTTTAATGAATTTACGTATTTTACTTAACAAAAACCTTGCTAAAATAATCCATTAACAGAGATTTAATGGTTTACGAAAATTATTTTTGTGTTATAGCGTCGATTCCTGGCAATGATTTGCCTTCGAAATATTCTAACATAGCACCACCACCAGTAGACACATAGCTTACTTGGTTAGCAAAACCAAATTGGTTTACAGCCGCAACACTATCGCCTCCGCCTACTAATGAGAAAGCCCCATTTTTAGTGGCTGCTGCTACTGCAACGGCTATTGCCTTTGTGCCGTGTTGAAATTTTTCCATTTCAAAAACACCCATTGGACCATTCCAAAGAATGGTTTTAGAACGTTTGATAACATTTGAAAACTGCTCAGCAGCGTTTTCGCCAATATCTAAACCCATCCATCCGTCGGGGATACTATTGCTTGGTGCCGATGAAGTATTTGCAGTAGCAGAAAATGCATCTGCAATAATTGAATCACTTGGTAAGTGGATGTTTACGCCTTTAGATGCTGCTGTTTTTAACAATTCATTTGCCATATTTAATCGGTCATTTTCGCAGAGTGAATTGCCAATTTGTCCGCCTTGAGCTTTCATGAATGTATAAGCCATTCCACCTCCAATTATAATATCGGTAGCTCTTTGTAATAAGTTTTCGATAATTAAAATTTTATCTGAAACTTTTGCTCCGCCTATAATAGCTGTAAAAGGCGTTTCACTTTTGTGCATTACTTTTTCGGCACTAGCTACTTCTCCTTCCATCACTAATCCAAACATTTTTTTATCGGCAGCAAAAAACTGCGCAATAACAGCTGTGGATGCATGTGCGCGGTGTGCAGTACCAAATGCATCGTTAACATAAATATCGCCTAGCTTACTTAATTTTTGTGCAAAATCTGCATCGCCTTTTTCTTCTTCTTTATAAAAACGCAAATTTTCTAATAACAAAACTTCGCCAGCATTTAATGAAGCAGCAAGTTCTGTTGCTGAAGCTCCAATACAATCATCTGCAAATTTTACGGTAACACCTCCTAATAATTCACTTAAATGAGCCACCACATGCTTTAATGAATATTTTTCGGTAGGTCCATCTTTTGGACGACCCAAATGACTCATTAAAATAACCCTCCCACCATCTGCCAATATTTTTTTAATAGTTGGAATAGTTGCACGCATACGATTGTCGTCGGTAATAATATATTCGGCATTTAATGGAACATTAAAATCAACACGAATTAGCGCTTTTTGATTTTGAAAATTGTGGTCAGAAAATTGGCTCATGATCATTTGTTTTAAAAATTAAAAAACCGCAGAGTCGAGATGGTGCAGAGAAAATCAACTCGGCACCAACGTCTCTGCGGTTTATAAATAGAATATATTAAGTACTACTTGATTAATCCAGCAAAATATTTTACTGTGCGAACCAATTGAGACACATAACTCATTTCATTATCGTACCAACTAACTGTTTTTACTAATTGGGTATCACCAACAGTAATTACTTTAGTTTGGGTTGCATCGAATAAAGAACCATAATGGATACCGATAATATCGCTGCTTACAATTTCGTCTTCGGTATATCCAAAGCTTTCGTTGCTTGCTGCTTTCATTGCTGCATTAATTTCTTCGATGGTAACTTTTTTAGTTAAAATAGAAGTTAATTCAGTTAATGATCCGGTAATAGTTGGAACACGTTGTGCGCTTCCGTCTAATTTACCTTTTAATTCAGGTAATACTAAACCAATTGCTTTTGCAGCACCTGTACTATTTGGTGTAATGTTTGCTGCTGCTGCTCTTGCTCTACGAAGATCTCCTTTTGGATGCGGTGCATCTAAAGTATTTTGATCATTGGTATAAGCATGGATAGTTGTCATGAAACCTGTAACAATGCCGTAATGGTCATTTAATGTTTTAGCCATTGGAGCTAAACAGTTAGTGGTACATGATGCGCAAGAAATGATAGTTTCTGTTCCGTCTAAAATTGCATGATTTACATTGAATACTACTGTTTTTAAATCGCCAGTTGCTGGTGCAGAAATTACTACGCGCTTAGCGCCTGCTGTAATATGTGCTGCAGCTTTGTCTTTATCTGTAAAGAATCCTGTAGACTCAATAACAACGTCTACACTGTGCGCTCCCCAAGGAATTTGTGCTGGATCTCTTTGTGCGTATATTTTAACTGTTTCGCCATTTACTATAATAGCATCTTCTGTAGCAGTTACTTGTGCATCAAAACGACCTTGTGCACTATCGTATTTTAATAAGTGTGCCAAAACTGATGGGCTTGTTAGGTCATTAATTGCAACAACCTCAACACCTTCCATATTGTATATCTGACGAAAAACTAGACGACCGATACGTCCAAAACCATTGATGGCAACTTTAACTGTACTCATGAAGAACCGATTTTTGTGATAAATTTTTTAAATAGGACGCAAAGTTAACGATTTACGAGAAAAAAAGCGGTATGAAATTCGTGTTAAATAAAATATGTGCGATAAATATGCAGAAATGACGAAAAAGTTTTGGCAGAAACAAGGCACACACCTATTTTTGCAACCCGATAATAAAAATGGCCGGTTCGTCTATCGGTTAGGACAGCCCCCTTTCACGGGGCAAAG
>JBAXPJ010000089.1:0-10440 GCA_037132335.1 Sediminibacterium sp.
TCCCATTCTTCCCATTCTTCCCACCTGCATTCCCATTCTTCCCATTCTTCCCACCAAAATTTGCTCAAAAGTGTATTCATGGAGATGCAAGAGTTCTCACTACAAGTGGATATATGGCTGCAAGAGATATCAAGGTCGGAGACAAATTGTTAACAGTAAGTGAAAATAGTATGACAAAAATAACTCCAACATTCCACGATATGTCAATATCTAATAAGATTGAATTTGTAGAAGTAGAAGTAACAACTAATAATATAAGTCAAGAAAAACTAATTAAGTTTAATAATACTTTAGACAAGTTCTCTTTACATCAGCCAATATATGTAAAGACTGAAAATGGAATTGATTGGAAGCCAACTGGAGAAGTTATGTTGGGAGATGTTCTTGTCAATGTTAACTCAGAGTCTGGAAATATTTCATATACAATTGTAGAGAATATTGAAATATTTGATGCTGAAAATGTTTATGAAATTAGAACAACCCCACTCCTCTGGTTTATTGTAGGAAATTATTTAGTAGTATCTTAATATGGATTCATATATTTCTAGATGGGAAAATGATCCCATGTTTATTGACTTAAACGGTAGATACAATAAAATTCATGGTATTGACAATAAACTTAATACTGCCTTTATTGGAAGACTTTACATATTAAGACAATTAGCAAAACAACAACTATCAAAAAATAGTAATTTTGCAGAATGCGGAACTTATGCTGGAATGTCAGTGCATTTTGTAGCAGATATTTGTAGTCAAAGATTTATTGGTATAGATTCATTTGAAGGAGTTTCAGAGCCTGGACCAAACGATACAGAATACTTTAAAACATTAAAACTTGCAATACCGCAAGAAATTGCAGAAAAAACAATGCAGTCACATAAAAATGTAGAACTATACAAAGGATGGATTCCAGAAATATTTAGTACAATCGATAGTTTAGAATATTCTTATGTTCATATTGATGTTGATTTATACGAACCAACAAAAAATTCTATAGAATATTTTTGGCCTAAACTAATTAACGGAGGTGTTTTAATTTGCGATGATTTCGGATCTTATAAAACAATAGGAGCAAGAAAAGCAATGTTAGATTTTTTTAAACAGGATAATATTTTAGAATTGCCAACTGGACAAGCCATAGTATATAAAAATGAATAAATATTTAATTAAAGCCGTACAAATTGATGTTAATGGATTATGTAATGCAAAGTGTTGGTTTTGTCCTGTTGCTTATGTAGGAAATCCTAAAGAAGCAATTAAAGATATGTCTTTATCGGATCTTGAAAATATTTTAAAACAATTACAAGAAGGTAAAGGAATTTTTGTAGATCCCTCACTAAATATTGTTTATACTGCAAACTATAATGAAGTTTTGCTTTACAAAAATTTTGAAGGGATGCTAGATTTATATAGAAAGTATAATTTTAAAATTAATATACTTAGTAATGGAATAGCCCTTACTAAATCTAAAGTTGACCTACTAGTTAAAAATATAGACATTATAAATGAAGTTCTTTTAAATATTCCTTCAGGAAATGAACAGCGTTGGTCAGAGTATACAAATATGAATCAATCTTTATTTAAAAAGGTTGTTGCAAATGTAAACTATGCATTTAAAAATCTTAATACACAATTTAGAATAATGGTTAATGGGCTAGATGATAGATCAATAACAGAAAATGGTGGCTGGGTAGACCTTTTAGAAAATACACCCAAGTTAAACTTAAGTATTGAAGATGGTTCTCTTAAGGCTGAAATTTTAGAACTTCAAGAACTTTTTCCTGGAGTTAATATATTTGAAAATTATCACCTATATGATCGTGCAGGACATTTAGAAGATTTAAAAATTCTTAGTCAATCAAAAGCAATTAATAAATATTTGTCAAACCCAGATTTAAAGGTTATAGGATGCAATGGTGGGATTGGTGTACGGGATAGAACTAGAGAGTGGATTCATATTAATCCTAACGGAGATTTATTTATTTGTTGCAATGACTATGATTTTAAAACTATTTATGGAAATACCAATAAGGCAACTTTAGAAGATATTTGGAATAGTAAGAATAGATTAGAAATGATTAATAAATCTTATTCTGATCTGTGCACTAGATGCTCTGCTGCAGTTTGGGGTAAATAGCATTTATCTTAATGCTATAATATATATATGAAAGCATGTGTAATATCTTTAAATTTAAGTAAGGGCTTGGTTATTAAGTCACATCTAGAAGAAAAGTCTATACCCTTTAAATATTTTTATGATTTTAATGATTCAAAACTATCAGTCTATCCAGAAACTACTCAAGGAATTCACGACTATATAGATTCTATTTATGAAGGCAATGATGTTTTTATTGAATTCCCCATGGCTTTTGAATATCAGTATATGTATCAAAAAGATAATGATACAAAGTTTGTATATGTAAATATAGATAAAGTACAATGGATAGAAGCAATGAATAGTCTAAAAGCATATCCTTTTGAATCTGCGCCATATCCTTTTGAAGAGTATTTTTGCAAAAAATATCTAAATACAGATGTTGCAGAAATTGCAAACCTAACAAATGAAGATTTATCTGAAATATACGATGCACATGTTTTGGCAGTTGATACTTTTTTTGCAAATAACTCAAACTGTATTAAAATAGACATTGATAATCCATTGTTTTTTGAGATTTTTGATGAATTCTTATCAATATAACCCAGAATTAGATAAAGATTTTTTTCAAGTTATTTCTGATTGGTGGCCAAATGATGATGTATCTTTATTATTTAAAAATCCAATGTATGATAGATATTATATTATGTGGAAGTATTCTAAATTAATATCAACTCTTGAAGGTGATTTTGTAGAGTGTGGAGTCTATAATGGAAGCACTGCAAATATTATGGCTACAAACTGTAATAATACTTTGCATTTATTTGATTCTTGGGAAGGTCTATCTGAATTAGGACCATATGACAATGCAATATATGAAGACTTAACTTTTGGATTTACAGATTATAAATTTAAATACGAATTTAAAAAAACAAAGCAGAATTTAATAAAACATGATAACATTAAATACTACAAAGGTTGGATTCCAAAAGTATTAAATCTTGATACAAAAATATCATTTTTACATTTAGATTTAGATCTTTATCAGCCAACAAAAGACTGTTTAGAATATTTTTGGGAAAAAATAATTGATGGTGGCATAGTCTTGTGTGATTTGCACAATGAAGTTTCTACAGGAGCCTCAAAAGCAACAAAAGATTTTTTTAGTAATTTAAGAGATATAAAAGTTTTATCAACAGGTCAAGCAATAATTAAAAAATAGGAGGAAAATGATAATTAACCTAACAACAAGCAATTTGTGTTTTGATGATATTTTGCTAGTTCCAAAACAATCTAATATTAAAAGTAGAGCAAACATATCATTGTCTTCAACAATTGGAAATCTAAATAATCCAACTGCATGGATTAGTCTAGGAATTCCTGTTATGACTGCACCAATGGAATTTATAAATAGTAATGAAATGATTATTAAAATAATAGATCATGGTGGAATGGCCTTTATAAATAAATTTCAAAATGATGAAAAAAGATTTAGTCAGTTTAAATCTTTGCCAAATAGAATAAAAGACTTAAATCGTTTAGGTTTTGGAATAGACCTAGATGAAGCCCAAAATGCTGAATTTATTAATAAAGTTTTATCTTATGGGGTAAAGACTTTAGTTATTGATACCGCATTAGGTCACTTGGAAATGGTTGTTGAAGTAATTAAAAACTTAAGATCTCGTATTCCAAACAATATTCATATTATGACAGGGAATGTTTCTTCGTACGAGGCATATAAAAATTTAATGGACTCTGGTGCAGACTCAGTAAGAGTTGGTATTGGTGGAGGGGCTGCCTGTATAACTAGAATTGTAACAGGTTTTGGGGTACCAGTTTTAGCGTCTGTTATGGACATATACAAGCATGTTCAAAACGATATAGTAAATGGAATAGTTTCTGATGGTGGTATTAAGGCAAATGGAGATATAGTTAAGGCTTTGGCAGCAGGGGCATCAGCAGTAATGATTGGCAGCATGTTTGCAGGGCATGAAGAATGTGATAGGCAAAGTGATGGTAGATTTTTATTTCGTGGTCTAGCATCTGAAAGTATTAAGTTAGATCCAGTTAATGGAATTGCCACAGGTGAAGAAATACATCATATTGAAGGCGTATCTGGCTATGTTGAAAATAAAGGTAGCATAAAAAAAACACTTATGGGCATAACTGATAATCTTAAAAGTGGCTTATCTTATTGTGGGTCAGAAGACTTAATATCATTTAAAAAAGATGTTAGTTTTATTCAAGTTTCTTCAGAATCTTTAAAGGAGTCTAGGAGTAGGATATAAATAAGTGCTATCACTAGCAATAAATTTGACAATCTTGTATCTATGGTATATAATTAAATTATAAAGAAAGAGAGATATTTATGTGGGATAAAATAGAAACGCTTGCTCCAGGAATTTTTGTTTATAGAAATAACATAAAACAAGAATTGGATATAATCAATAGGCTAGAAAATGTTTTAGATGATCTTGCACCATATGGTGAAATATCTAAAAATGGAAAACCATATCATTGGCTGCCAGCATATGTCGGGTATCAACAACTTATGCCAGAATATCGGGACTGTAATGATTTTAAATTTAAAAAAACAGATATAGAACATGATACTAGTGAAGAGTCAATAAAACTACAAGGAATTTGGCAAGACTGCTACGATCCTCAAAAAAAGGCAGTAGATGATTATTGTCAAAAATTTAATATTATGGAATTAAGATATTGGGAAGCATTTAATTATATTCGTTATCGCCCAGGACAACACTTTATGGAGCACCATGATCATGGATTTTCATATAATTGTACAGTTTCTTTAGTCTCATATTTTAATGATGACTATGAAGGTGGTGGACTTTATTTTAGGCTTCAAGGAATTACCTATCAACCAAAAGCAGGAGATACAGTAATTTTTCCTTCTAACTATATGTATCCTCATCAAGCATTACCTGTAATTTCTGGAACCAAGTATTCTCTTGTAACAATGTTAGATTATAGTAATAAATACCATAAACCAGAAATGTATCAGGAAACAGGAGAATGAGTACATTAGTATCTTTTATTTCAAACAGACCTGGGCTAACAAAACAAAGTAAGTCTGTTCCACTTCCAATAATCAAAACAATTCCAGATTGGTATAGAAAAGCAGATCGTTTTGCTAAAATGCCAAATGGAGAATACTATAAAGCAAATAGTCAAATATGTCCAGTAACAAAAGAAGGAACAACTGATGACTATGGAAAAATTCCTACATGGAAAGCATGTCCAGCAATTTTTGATATTATGGGTACTGGATATTCTTTAAACACTCCATGTGATTTAGAGTTTTTTATTAATGATTCTGGAACTATAGATTGCAAAGTATTAGATAAACAGTTTGAAGATTTTATTCAACAAAGAGCACCTATGGCACAATTTGTTACACCACATGGATATCATGATTATCATTTTGCATTTTGGGTGCATTGGAACATAGTACTTCCAGAAGGTTATAGCGCAATATATATGAGTCCAGCAAACAGATATGAACTTCCTTTTATAACTAGTCAAGGAATAGTTGATAATGATAGTGTCAATATCTCTGGAACTTTTCCATTTTGGGTTCGTAATAATTTTGTAGGAGTTGTTCCAGCAGGAACTCCATTTTCTCAGATAATTCCTTTTAAAAGAGAAGATTGGAAATCAGAAATAATTATTGAAGATTATAATAAAATGTATAAAAAAAATGTAAACAATTCTGAAAAATATCGTGTTCCAGATGGTGGAGTGTATAAAAATGAAATATGGAAGCAAAGGAAATATGAATGATAAATAGTTGGACAGATTTACCTAGACTAGAAATAGAGTCACAACGTTTATCCAATATAGATATTGGAAACGGTATAGTTGCAATTAATGCTGGCTATGGAATAAATATCTACCGCAATGCAATTAAAAAAGATGAATGTCAAAATATTATCAATAGTTTAGAAAATGAAATTGCTCTTAATATACCTGGCATTACTTGGCGTGGAGCACAGGTAAATGATACACAAGACAATGACTATGTAAGAAATTGTGTTGATCTTAAATATAAAAAAGAAGATTTGGGAGTAGGACTTCCACTTAATCAAACATTAAGTGCTGTACACGACAGTGTAGAAAAAAGTTTAGATCAATGTTTAAAACATTATGAAAGTTTATGGCATTTAAAAATGCACTATAAAGAAGCATTTAATTTTGTAAAATACAATCCAGGGAAATACTTTAAAATTCATGCAGACCATGGTCCGTATTATGCATGTACTATTTCTGCTGTAGCATACTTAAATGACAATTATATTGGTGGAGAGTTAAGTTTTGTAAGACAGGGATTAACAATTAAACCAGAAGCGGGAGATATTATTTTATGTCCTTCTAATTTTGTTTATGAACATGCATCACTTGAAATTATATCTGGAACAAAATATTGTGTTGTAATGATGACTGACTATAATGATTTACATCATCAACCAGAATCTTATGATTATAGTAGAATTTCTGTAGGAAAGTATTAAATGTCAGATATAACTGTATATAAAAGAAAAGGTCACAGAGTTAAACTTGAACAAACAAAAGTTCAAAGAGACTGGATGGATCAAACAACAGATCATCATGCATATAAATGTTTTCCAATGTCATTAGTAAATGGTATTGGATATTCAATTTCATTTTTAGATGATATAGAATTTGTTTGGGATGGTATTTCTGATAATTCTGAAGATCATGTTAAAATTATTAAATCTGGTTTTAATGTATGTAATCTTGCAAGAGGAAATGCAACTATTAGTTTTAATACTGAATTATGGTTTAAAACAGATGAAAACACAAGTCTTTTATCTATAGCACCACCTAATCATTTTATTGATGGAGTTATACCTTTTACAACATTAATATCAACATCATTTTATGAGTTCCCATTACCAGTAGCATGGAAAATAACAAAACCTAATCAAAATATTATAATTCCAGCAGGAACACCAATCATTACAGTAATACCAATTTCTTTAAAAGAGTTAACTCAAAGAAAATTAAATATTTATGATAAAACACATGATCCAGATGAAAATAAAAATAATCAAGAAAAACTTAAAGTGTTAATGAAAATGAGAAACGAGGGAGAATATCATACTCACTGGTACAGAGATGCGGTTAATTATAAAAATGAAAAACTAGGAGATCATGAATTAAAAAGCATTAAACTAGAAGTTAATGATTTTACTAGTGATAATTTTGGATTTAACAATGAATGAAGAACAACTATGGTTTAATAAAGAAAAAATAATACTAGAAAACAATGATAGTATTTTTATTAAAAAAATAAAAAACCATGAATTTAATTATATCAAAAATGAAAAAAATAATAAAATAGTTGAAATAAAAGATATTGTATCAAAAGATTTTTCTAAAATAATTATACAGAAATCTGAAGAAATGAATGGTTGGAAAAAAGTTGGATTTCATAAAGCAGAAGTTTTAGAACAAGTAAATAATGTTGGGGAAAAAAATGATATGTTTTCAAATTGTATAAAAGAATACATGGAAAATGTCAAGGCTATTTTCAATAAAATATACAATAAGCCTGTAATTTTTAAAAGTATATATATACAAAAATGGCCTCCAGGGTCATATGGATTGAAACATAACGATACTCATAATCTTGATGGTAGTCCAGGTTTTATAGACTGGAAACTTTCTGTTTTGTTATATTTGCATAGTGATTTTGTAGGTGGAAAATTAGAATTTCCTGATCATAACATTTCGATTGTTCCAAATCAAGGATCAGGATATTTTTTTGAAGGTGGTCCACAAAATGAACATCAAGTAACAACCATTGAAACTGGACTCAGATATACAATAGTTTCTTTTTGGGATTTTGAAGATTCTGTTTATGACAAAAATGATATTTTAACATTAAAAGAAAATGAAAAAAAATGGGCAGAATACATGAAGAATAAAAATTTACAAATAGTAGCAGAAAGTGATATAATTAAAAAATGAAACCTTTAGATGCAATTGAAGTAAAAAGAACTCCATCACTAACCCCGTCTGGGTTTTTTGGTAATGATAAAAATATGATTGTAGAGTTAGAGAACTTTATGACTCAAGAAGAAATAGACTTTTTAGAAAATGCAGCAAGAAATATAACTATTTGGGATGTTACAGAATCTCATATGAATGAAAATGGAATAGTTGTATATGATGCTAATTATTGGAAAGATAGGGTTTGCACAACCCCTTCTTTAAATAAAAATGATATATCAATTGCTCCAGTGCTTGAAAGATTGTTTGAAAGATTAAAGCCCATTATTGAAGAATTTTATAGTGTAAAAGTAAAACCAACTGGAACTACAATTGTCAGATGGCTCCCTGGACAATTTCAAAATCCACATGCCGACAAAGAACTTCATGAAGGACCAGATGCTGGACTGCCAAATGATTTTCCCAACTATGATCTTTCAAGTTTATTTTATTTAAATGATGATTACGAAGGTGGAGAGTTATACTTTCCATTACAAGGAGTACAGTTTAAACCTAAAAAAGGAGCAGCATATTTTTTCCCAGGTGATAAAAATTATATTCATGGTGTAACAGAAATTAAAAAAAGCATTAGGTATACCTGTCCATTTTTCTGGGAAATTTTAGAACATACAGGAGAAAGACAGCCATAATGAATAAAATTAGATATACAGAAGATATAGTTATATATGAAAATTTTTTAACTTTAGAAGATTCTACAAAAGTTATTCAAGTATTAAATAAACAATTTGAGTCTAAAAAACTATCATGGACTCCAATATCTTTTTATGAATCATATTCTTCTGTTTTACCACAAGATAATGATCCAGAACTAGAAGAGTTTGGACTTGCACCAACATTCTTTTCAGATTTAAAATCTAAAATTATAGATGCAGTTGCTTCAGTTCATGGACTAGATTCTAAAACTATTTCTCAGATTGGATATCATACTCAAAAATGGGAACCAGGAGCATATGCAAGAATTCATTCAGATAATACTGATGAGCATGGCAATACGGGTCCATTTGCAAGAAGTAGGTATGCTGCATTTTTATATTTAAATGATGACTTTGATGGGGGTCTTCTTAAGTTTCCTAAACAAGACTTAGAAATTCAACCAAAAACTGGGATGCTTGCTGCATTTGATGGTGGTTTTAACAATATGCATGAAGTTACATTAATTAAAAGTGGAGTAAGGTATACGCTAGGCTCTTTTTGGGATGATAGAGAAGAAGACTCCTATTCACAAGAAACAAGAGATCTTTGGGCTGAAGAAATGAAAAGAATAAGAGAAGCCCAATTAGTTGAAAAAACTGAGTGGCAAGACTTACTTAAGCAAGGCTGGAAAATAGATGAAGAAGGAAATAAATATAAAACTGAAGAGATTCCAGATGCTTGAAAAATTTAAAGAAAATCTTATAGCAAATAAATTTGCATTTGAAGAAGTTACAGACGAGATTATTTGGATTAAGAATTTTTTTACAAAAGATGATTTAAATTTTGTACTAAAAGCAATAGGTGAAGCAACTCAATCAGACTGGGAAATAGAATATATGGGTAATTTAAAAAACTTTTGCATGCAAAAATTTGGCAGAGACGATGTTGATAATCTTGTTGCTGAAGGAAAATTTGAAATTACACAAAACTGGGTAGATAAAAATTTAAATATACAACATCACAAAGAGTATAAAGTGTTTTATGAAAGACTTTTTAAAATGATTGATAGTTCAGACCCATCTTTAGTACTAAGTGGCGTTGCTACAATTCAAAGAATGCAGCCAGGAGTTGAGTTAAAGTCTCATACTGATCAACATACAGACCCTTCAATACGGTATGCAACAATTATTTATATAAATGACGACTACGTAGATGGAGAATTGTTTTTTCCAAAACTAAGTATATCTTTAAGACCAAAGCCAGGAGATTTATTATTTTTCCCAGGAGATGAAAATCATGAGCATGGAGTAAAACATGTAAAAGAAGGTCCAATAAGGTATGTTATAGTTGGTTTTATAAAAGAAAGAGATCATTACAAGAATAATAAATACTAAGGATGGAGTATAAAATGAAAAAAGAAGTATTGCATGAAATGGTTTACTACTATGAAGAAGGTGTTAAAAATTTTGATCAACTTATGAAAACTATTGATGAGTTGGATAAAATAGACAATCATGCGCCTTGGCTAAATTGGACTGCATCTAATGACAAAACCTTTATATATGGACAAACAAAAACATTTGATAAAAATCAAATAGATCAAATGGAAGAACCCTATAAGTCTAAAATGTCTTACATATTTGATAATATAACAG
>JBAXPJ010000090.1:0-10180 GCA_037132335.1 Sediminibacterium sp.
TATCATCCAACCTGGCCAACCGAATGGAGTTTGCAAAATGTTCCCTTGGCATGGAATGATTATTTATATACCGGCGATGCTAGTTTTTTACAAACCTATTACACAGAATTGCAGCCAAAAATATTAATGCCATTGGCAAGTGAAAATGGATTAATTAGTACCAAAACCAATAAACAAACAAAAGAATTCTTACAATCAATTCATATTACAAAAGCATTTGATGGTAAGGCAGATTTAAGAGATATTGTAGACTGGCCAAGAGGAGCTGCTTATATTGGTACAGAAAAAGAAAATCAAGGAGAAGTGGATGGTTTTGTTTACAACACTCAAAATGCAGTGGTCAATGCATTTTATTATCAAAATTTAAAACTGATGCACCAAATTGCATTGGTCTTACACAAAACTGCAGACGCTAAATTATACCAAGAAAAAGCCGATCAAGTGTATCAATCATTTCAACGGGTGTTTGTAGATGAAAAAACGCATTTAATTAAAGATGGCGATAGTACTTTACATACATCTTTACACGCCAATATGTTTGCACTAGATTTTGGGTTGGTAAAAAAAGAATATATAAAAACCGTTACTAATTTTATTGCTACGCGTAGAATGGCTTGTAGTGTATATGGTTCGCAGTTTTTATTAGATGCTTTATATGATGCAGGATCTAGCGACTACGCTTTGAGTTTATTAACTGCAACAACCGAAAGGAGCTGGTACAATATGCTTCGAGTTGGTTCTACCATAACCATGGAAGCATGGGATGTAAAATACAAGCCCAACCTAGACTGGAACCATGCATGGGGTGCAGCACCCGCTAATATTATTGTTCGCAAACTAATGGGTGTTGAACCCATTAGCCCTGGAGGAGACCAAATACAAATCAAACCTCAATTAGGTAGCTTAAGTTTTGCAACACTCAAAACCACTTTGTTAAAAGGAGAGGTAGAAGTTGCTTATCAAAAAAACAAAATGAATGATCAAATAAATATTTCATTACCCGGTGCCACAACTGGTAATATTTGTTTGGCCTATAATCCATTAAAACCAACACTTTCAATGGATGGAAAAATATTAAACCTACAACCCATAGATGGATTTTTTGTGGTGAAAGAAGTGACTGCAGGTAAGCATGTGTTTGTGTTGCAGTAATTAAAAAATATTATTATTTACAATCGAATGAATATGAAAAAACTTTCTTTGCTATTTTTTATTGGAATCAATTTATTTGTTAACGCACAAACAGTATCAAACCCCGAAGAATTGGTGAATCCATTAATGGGTACTGATTCTAAATATGCTTTTTCAAATGGCAATACGTATCCGGCTATTACCATGCCATGGGGTATGAATTGTTGGACGCCGCAAACAGGTACCAATGGCTACGGTTGGCAGTATACTTACACTGCAGATAAAATAAGGGGCTTCAAGCAAACGCACCAACCATCCCCTTGGATGGGTGATTATGGACAATTCTCCATTATGCCCATGACTGGTAAAATGAATGTGAACGAAGAGAAAAGAGCTAGTTGGTTTTCGCATAAAGCAGAAATTGCTAACCCATATTATTACAATGTTTATTTAGCAGATTACGATGTACTAACCGAAATCACACCAACAGAAAGAGCCTCTATTTTTCAATTTACTTTTCCAAAATCCGATTCCGCTTTTATTTTAATTGATGCATTCGATCGCGGATCTTATGTAAAAATTATTCCTGAAGAGAAAAAAATTATTGGTTATACCACCCGCAATAGAGGAGGGGTGCCTGCTAATTTTAAAAACTATTTTATCATTCAATTCGATAAAGCTTTTGATTTGACCTATACAGTTGATGATAGTATTGTTAATGCTGTAAAAAAAGAAATGACCAGTTTTCATGCACAAGCAGTGGTAGGGTTTAAAACAAAAAAAGGCGAACAGGTGCAAGCAAGAATTGCATCGTCTTTTATTTCATACGAACAGGCTGCGCTTAATTTACAAAGAGAAATTGGCAACCAAACCTTTAATCAAATTCGCACAAAAGCAAAAACAGCTTGGAATAAAGAATTAAGTAAAATAAAAGTAGAAGGAGGCACTGAAGAACAAACAAAAACATTCTATTCTTGCCTATATAGAATGCTACAATTTCCAAGAAAGTTTTATGAATTCGATGCCAATAATAAAATGGTACACTATAGTCCTTATAATGGAAACCTTGAACAAGGATATATGTTTACCGATACTGGTTTTTGGGATACGTTCAGGGGCTTGTTTCCATTCTTAACAATGATGTTTCCTGAATTAGATGGGCATATCATGCAAGGCTTGGTAAATACCTATAAAGAAAGTGGTTGGTTGCCAGAATGGGCCAACCCAGGTCATCGTTCAACCATGATTGGTACTAATTCTGCAGCTGTTATATCGGATGCCTATTTAAAAGGGATTAGAGGTTTTGATATGGATACCATGTACAATGCTTTAATGAAAAATACCGAGAACCAAGGACCCGTCTATACCCTAGGCAGAAACGGTGTAAAAGAATACAATGAATTAGGCTATGTGCCAGCAGATATGTATGGCGGAAGTGCTGCAAAAACTTTAGAGTATGCGTTTGCAGATTTTTGTTTAAACCAATTAACTACTGCATTGGGTAAACCAAAATCTGAAATAGAAAAATTTGCCAAACGTTCTCAGAATTATAAAAATATTTTTGATCCATCGCATAATTTAATGCGTGGTAAAAATAAAAATGGCAGTTTTCAACCCAGCTTCAATCCGTTTAGATGGGGTGGTGAATTTGTAGAAGGAAATGCTTGGCATTATAGCTGGAGTGTATTTCACGACTTTAAAGGACTTTCTAATTTAATGGGAGGTAATAAAGTGATGGAAGCCATGCTAGACAGCGTTTTTAACCTGCCTCCCATATTTGATGGATCTGCCTATAGAGGCGGTGTGATTCACGAAATGCTTGAAATGCAAGTAATGAATATGGGGCAATATGCACATGGCAACCAACCCATTCAACACATGATTTATGTATATGATTATTGTGGTGCTCCGTACAAAACACAATTCCATGTTAGAGATGCCATGAACAAACTTTATCGTCCAACCCCAGATGGTTTTTGTGGCGATGAAGACAATGGCCAAACCAGTGCTTGGTATGTATTTAGTGCGCTAGGATTTTATTCGGTTTGTCCGGGTAGTAACCAGTATGTAATTGGCGCGCCATTATTCAAAAAAATCAGCTTAAATTTAGAGAACGGAAAGCAGTTTGTTATTGTAGCACCAAAAAATAGTGCATCAAATTTCTATATTCAATCTGCTAGTTTAAATGGCGTTGATTATAATAAAAATTTCATTACACATTCCGATATCATGAAAGGAGGAACCATGCAATTTAATATGAGTAACCAACCAAATTTAAAACGCGGAACCCAAGCAGCATCTTTTCCATATTCATTTTCAAAATAGTCATCGAACAATATTTATCAATTCCTAATTCAGCCAAAATGAAAGAAAAAAAAATCAGCTCCATTTCCAGAAGAGATTTCATGGGAACCACTGCCAAAGCCATGGCAGGATTTATGATTGTTCCTCGTTATGTTTTAGGAGGAACGAGCCCATCGGGTGTTAAATATCTAGCCCCAAGTGATATTATTAATATGGGATTAATTGGTTCGGGTAAACAAGGTAGGGGACTAACATCTTCTTTTTTATCTACAGGTCAAGCAAGATTTGTTGGTATTAGCGAAGTATACAAAGCGAAAGCCGATTTAACCCTCGATTATATTAAGGCTACCTATGCAAAATCTGCCAGCTTGGGTGCTGTGCCAGAAATACCTGTTTATAATGATTTTAGAGAGCTATTAGGGCGCAAAGATATTGATGCTGTAATCATTGCGTCTCCAGACCATTGGCACGCTGCAATGGCTGTTAGAGCAGCAGAAGCAGGAAAAGATATTTATTGCGAAAAACCATTATCACTTACAGTAAGAGAAGGTCGTGCCATGGTCAATGCTACACGCAAACACAAACGTGTTTTTCAAACAGGAAGCATGCAACGCTCATGGCCAGAATTTAGACAAGCGGCAGAATTAGTTCGCAACGGATATATTGGCGAAATAAAAAATGTAAAAGTAAATGTAGGGGCACCGCCATTAGCTTATAATTTACCAGCCGAAACCATACCAGAGGGTTTGGATTGGGAAAAATGGTTGGGTCCAAATGAATTTGCCAATTTCAACGCAGAATTAGCTCCCCCTACTTCAAAAAATGTATTCCCTAACTGGAGAAACTACCGAGAATTTGGCGGTGGTCAAGTAACTGATTGGGGTGCACATATGTTTGATATTGTACAATGGGCTTTAGAAATGGATAGCACAGGACCAATAGAAGTGACTGCGCCTGATGGAAAAGAACATCCTTTCTTAACGTACAAATATGATAACGGTATTGTAATGACCCACGAAAAATGGGAATGGAATAATGCGATTCATTTTTATGGCACTACCGGAGAGATTCGTGTTGCTAGAGGTAAAATTGAAACAAGCCCTGTTGAATTAAAAACCAGGGTTATTGGCGAAACAGAAAAGCATGTTTATAATAGTAAAAACCATTATGCCGACTTTTTACAAGCCATGCGCAACAGGTCGAAACCTATTTGTGATGTTGAAATTGGCCATCGTACGGCTTCTGTATGTAATATTGGAAATATCGCCTACAGACTCAATCGCTCACTTGCTTGGGATCCTAAAAAAGAAAGCTTTAAAAACGATGCGGAGGCAAATGCATTATTGGGTCGCCCAATGTTAAATGAATGGAAAATTAAAATTTAACAAGTAATTACCCATCTATAAAAAGGATCAATTTGCAAGAATTGGTCCTTTTTTTTATAGGTTCGTTTAACTTATGGGTTCTTTTATCATCCAACCTTTTTATAAAATAGACTGATGGGATTTTTAGACAATAAAGCACAGTATAAAATATGGGTATTTGCGCCGTTCTTTGAATCGGACGATGCTGATATGCAGTTTTATTACGATTATACCCAAAGTATTGCTGAATATACCAAAGTGTTTACTGAACTATCATGCAATTGGGAATGGATTGATATTACCATGAATAACTTCAAATTAGTCATTGATAATTTATCTCAAGAACCTGAAAAGAATATCGTTATCAATCTTTGTGATGGCGATGAGTTGGCGGGTGTTCCAGGTATTTCGGTAGTGGATGCTTTAGAAAAATCCAATTTAGTTTACACAGGTGCAGATGCTTTTTTCTATCATATTACTACGTCTAAAATAAATATGAAACGCGCATTTGATGCGCAATCTGTTTCAAATGCAAAATGGTTGCCGGTAGATTCGAGTATTTCAGAAATGGCATTTAATGAAATAGGTAGTCCCGTAATTATTAAACCCGCTGTATCTGCAGGAAGCATGGGAATCAGTGTAAAAAATGTAGTGCCAAATTTTTCGCAATTTCAATTGGCGTTATTAGAAATTGAGCAAGGCAATCAATTAGGTAATTTAGGTGTTACAGATTTATTGGTAGAAAAATTTATCACTGGAAGAGAGTTTACACTTTTTATTGTTGGATCTTATAATATGCCAGCGCAATTAAAATGTTATTCACCAGTAGAAAGGGTTTTTCATCCATCCTTACCTGACCAAGAAAAATTTTTATCCTTCGATCGATTATGGGAAACCTATTCAGAAGAATCTGCAATGCCTTCCTCGGATTTTTTTTATGAGTATGCTGCCGTAACAGATAATACATTAGCGAAATCGCTAGAAGCCATTAGTATAGAAGCTTATAACGCAGTAAAAGGAATGGGCTATGGAAGATTAGATATTAGAATGGATGCAACAACTGGCGCTTTATATGTGCTAGAAGTAAATGCACAGTGCGGTATTAGTGAAGACGAAAATTACACCTCAATTGGGGCGATACTTAAATTCAGTAATCAAAGTTTCACAAATTTAATTGTAGAGATTTTAAACGATGCTATTGCACGTAAAAAAATTGCCTAAAAAACCACAAATGAAAATTTGCGTATTACAACCAGACTATAGCACTTCTAATGTTGACTACCAACATTACGATCCGCCGCGTGAACTGCAGCATTTGTTGCCGAACGATACTGTGCATACTGTATTCTTAAATAAACTAACTACCTATCAACAATTACAAGCATTAAAAGCAGAAAATTTTGATGTCTATGTGAATCTATGCGAAGGTTATTTAAACTGGTCTGTACCATCCATTGATGTGATTCATTCTCTAGACTTACTTAATTTGCCCTACACAGGCCCCAATGCAATTTTGTATGATCCGCCAAAACCATTAATGAAATATGTGGCTTATTGTGCAGGTGTACTTACGCCTAATTTTGTGGAATTAAACAATCAGCAACCTATAGCGGAACAAGTAACACAGCTTCGTTATCCCTTATTTGTAAAGCCCGCAAAAGCAGGAGATAGTTTGGGTGTAGACGAGCATTCGCTAGTAAATACTATTCAAGAACTATCCGAAAAAAAAGCAGCACTAATTGCAGCAGGCTATACCGATATTTTAATTGAAGAATATATTGCAGGAAAAGAGTTTACCGTATTGGTAGCCGCAAATGCAAGTCCTATCAACACTTGTACTGTTTTTAAGCCAGTAGAATACCAGTTTCCAGCAGGTAATCAATTTAAAACTTATGCACTCAAAACTTCTGAATTACATACCGATGTAAACAAACCATGTAGTGATGTGCAATTAGAATTAGCATTAAAAACTGCTACCGAAAAAATATTCACCGGTTTTGCTGGGGTAGGTTATGCGCGATTAGACTTTAGAGTAAGTCCAACAAATGAAATATATTTTTTAGAAATTAATTTTACCTGTTCTGTCTTTTACGAATCGGGGTACGAAGGTTCGGCGGATTATATTTTACAACTAGATCCAATAGGTAAATCAGGATTTTTAAAACATATTATTGAAGAAGGAATTGCTCGCCATGAGGCCAAGCAAAAAAAATATTTTTTGAAAGGCAATTCGGTAAATGGCTATGGCATATTTGCCAATCAGTTGATAAAAAAAGGAACGGTTATATTTAAACTAGAAGAATCGGCTCAAAGAATTGTTACCAAACGCTATGTAAAGGAAAATTGGCCAGCAGAGGCATTAGAGAGTTTTGCCCATTATGCGTATCCTATTTCAGACGAAGTATATATTTTATGGGATGCCAATCCAACTAATTGGGCGCCCCAAAACCATAGTTGCTCGGCAAATACTAATTATGACGGACTGAATGTTGTAGCATTAACAGATATTCCGGAGGGAAAAGAGTTAACACTAGACTATGCAAATTTATTAGATGGAGAAATGGGTAGTTTTACCTGTACTTGCGGGTCAGAAAATTGTAGAAAAAATATTAGAGGAATGAAGGGTAATTCAATTACCCAAAGAGAAAAGGACCATGAAAAATTATAGTTATTTTAAACAAATTATATCAACGCATAAGTATCGACTAAGCCTTACTTATTTATTGTTTATGCTAGAAATGGGCGGCGATTTATTAAAGCCCTATTTTATTGGTAAAGCAGTAAATGATTTATTGGGAGGTAGTTTTCACTCATTGGGGCTTTTTTTATTGCTCCATTTTAGTTGGTTAATCATTGGAACTATTCGTATGCGTTTTGATACGCGTACTTATTCTGCAATTTACAATGCAGTGATTTTGCAATTCATATCAGATAAATTAGGCAAGTCAAATATTTCAAAACTCAGTGCGCATGCAACACTCACCAGAGAATTGGTAGACTCCTTAGAATTCGATTTGGTATTTATTTTAGAAGCTATTTTTAATGTAGTTGGTTCATTGGTATTATTGTTCTTCTACGATGTAAAAATTGTAGGCATTTGTTTGCTGGTATTGATTCCTATCAGTTTTATAAGCCGACGATATGGTAGAAAAATGAGTGCGTTAACACATGCTAAAAACAATGAATTAGAAAAACAAGTAAACGTAATTGGCTCCATTGATAATGTAGAAATTAATCGGCATTTTACCGCCATGCGTAAATGGCAAATTAAAATATCCGACCAACATGCTTTTAGCTTTGGTATAATGGAAAGTGTTGTAGGATTATTAATTGGATTATCGCTTTATATTGCTGCAAAAAACACTGGTCAAGCAATAAACCAAGGCGAGTTAATTGGCATTTATTTTTATATTATTAAATTCAATAAAGGGTTAGAAACCGTTCCTTATATCTTAGAGAAATATGCTAGTATTAAAGATATCCTTCAAAGATTAATTACTTTCTCTTAAGCATTTTGGTTTAATTAGATTCTGCAGGAGGTGCGTACAAGTAATTGTCTGATTCCTTGGTTTTGCCAAATTTCAATTTGCCAAATTTATAAGTAAAGCTTATTCCAAAAGAACGATAAGGAATATCGCGATAGCTATTGGTAATTAAATTTTTAGTTACAGTTAATGTTTTTTGGTCGAGGTATTTACTAAAGCAATTCACCATCACTAATCCAATACTGCCTTTGCTATTAAAGAGTTGTTTGCGTGCAGCAAAAGTGTAAGAAAACATAGAAGGCTGTTTCCCTTGCCATCTAGATCCAACAAAATAATTGCCAAAAGCTTCAGCAACCCAGTCATTATTAAAGGAGTAATTAATGTTCATGCTTGATTTTAATCCCAAACTATTGGTAACTGCAGGGTCGTCGTAGATGTTTTTAACGTAACGATTATAGATCATTATGTTTGGGCGGATATTTAAACGCTTACCCAATAATAAAGAAGCAGAAATATTGGCGCCAGCTTTTATTTCTTCGCTAACATTTGCCCGACTCGTAAGCGTTACATCTGTAAAAATTGAGTCGCCAATTTTTAAACTAGGCGCATAACTTACAAAAGGTTTTATATCGGGGCTATTGTGTTGTACAAACAACATAATATTAATATTAGAACCATTCTCGTATGTTCTATTATATCCTAATTCAAAATTGTCGCCAATTTCAGGTTGTAAGTTTGGATTGCCAGTAGTAATATTATGCGGGTCACTCAAATTCATAAATGGATTTAAGTCCCTGAAATCGGGTCTTTCAATTCTATAACTGTAAGCAAATTTTACCACCTGTTTATTTGGAAAATTATGCGAAGCAATAAAAGAAGGGGCTATGTTTCGATAGTCTGGAAGCGTTACATAGGAAGCGTTTGAGTAGTTGGCATCGCTCTGTGTATTTTCATAGCGCAAACCTGCTTTAATGTTTAAAAATTTTAGCAAAGCAAATTCGGCCGACATATATCCCGCATAAATATTGCGTTTATAAATAGAAACATAAGATTGATAGGGGTCTTTAATAAATGCATTGGTGTTTAATACATTCACATCGGCGTTGCTATTAATATTTTGGTATGTTGCTTTAACACCTGTTTCAATTAATAGTCCTTCAGAAATGGGATAGGTATAATTGATAGAAAATTGAACTTCGTTTTCTTTTCCCAAATTCAAACTATTTGCCCCTGAAAAATTAGATGCAATATTTTTATAGTGTTGCGCTTGGTTGTAGTAGGTACTAATATTGGTAAAGCTTCCATTATAAGCAATTTCAAAAGTTTTCTTTTCGTTTTTAAACTTTTTTAAATACACCAAACTATTGTCTGTTTCGTTTACAGAAGTATTGTTGGTAAAATCACGAATACTATTTAACAAAGAATTTGTGTTGCCATTTAAATCATACTGAATAAATGTTTGGTCTGTAGCGCCATTATTATTGTATTCAAAATGGTGGGCAGTATAAGAAGCAGTAAGGCTTTCGGTTTTTGAAACTGTCAAATCCATGCCTACACCCGCTTTATAGCCATTACGGCCAAAATTAGTAGCACTTTGTTGTAACAGCCTTCTATTGCCAGTACTTAAAGTTGTTAGCCTGTCCATACCTGTTGGTGTTGCGCCAGTTAATTGAGCGTTACCACTAAAGAAAGTATTGAATCCAATATTCTTCTCTTTTAAACTAAGGTTCAAACTACCCGTTTCTAAACGAGTACCTGCCGATAAATTCGTATTGCCATTAAAGCCTTGTAATTTATTTTTCTTGAGTACGATATTAATAATCCCACCAGATCCAGCAGCGTCATATTTTGCCGAAGGGCTTGTTATTACTTCAATGCTTTGAATTTGACTATTAG
>JBAXPJ010000091.1:0-10036 GCA_037132335.1 Sediminibacterium sp.
AATGGGGTGCCTGATTTATTTGTGGTTAGATATGATGGCGTAGCTAAATTCATGACCACATTTTCTAATAACGCATTATACAAACAAGCTTATCCAGATTGGTATACGCAAGCCAATAATCCACCACTTGCTAATTCTTTAGATATTAATTTACCAGGTAGGTGTGCTTTGTTAAAAAATCCTCATGGAAGTTCTTATTATAGAATGGTACAAAGTTTTGGGCATACAAATACCGATTTTCAACTTTCATTGAGTGACGCGCTGCAACCGCATGGTTCTGACTGCGAAAAAAGTTGGTCAATCGATAATGTGGTTATTACTGCGTATAAATATTATTAAACATGCGGATCTACAAGCGCTTGTTAGAACATTCTATTTTTTCTATATTGCTTAATTTTTTTAACCTCGGAATTTTTCAGGCATCTAGTATGCTGCTTCAATTTTTGGCCATTCCTATTATTACGCGTAAGTACGGCATTGAAGTATTTGGACAAATTGTTTTGTCTACAAGTTTTGCTGTATTTATTGCGGGTATTACCAATTATGGTACGCACCAAACAGCCATTAAAGAAGTAGCTACCAATAAAAACAATCCTAATTTTTTATCGGAACTTTTTTTTCGAATCCTCTATTTTAGAACAATTGCCAGTGCTAGTATTATTCCTGGTATTTTAATTATGTGTTGGCTGCATCCAATAGGTTCTATTTTTATGTGGTTGAGTATATTACCAGTAGTACTTGCCGAAATTTTTAATCCACTATATTTTTTAATTGGCTACGAAAAAATTGGTTGGATTAGTTGGGGTAATAGTATTGCTAAATTGGTGAGCTTACTTTTATTAGTGTTTGTACCCATCACAGCTAATTTTACGCCAATTATTAATTTAATGATGGGTATGCCTGTGCTTATTTATTATATTATTTTATGTTTTTTTATTTTCCAAAAACAAAAACTAATTTATTCAATGCCTACATTTAATTCTTTACTGCATTTAGGCAAAGAGAATTTTTATATCATGTTTAATGGGGTAGCCGTTTCTTTACAGCAGTCGATATTTTTATTTGTTATTGTATCATTTGTGTCGGCCCAAACACTTGGTGCGTATGCTATTATTGATAAATTATTAAGTGCTTGTAGGCAATTGGTTTCTTCTTTTTCTAGTGCCGTGTATCCTAAAGCAGCCCGACTATATGAGGATTCTCCTTTGTTGTGGACGAATTTTAAAAATAAAATTCAAAAAGGCTATGCTGTTGTTTTTGGTATAGTGGGTGTTATTATTATTGTTTTTGCACCTCAAATTGTTTGGATACTTACCGGTAATAGCCATCTGCAAAATGCGGGTTCTCAAACCATTTTATTTGTGCGATATTTTGCGTTTGCACCAATGCTACTTGCATTAAATGCCAATAACGTACTTAGTTTATTGCTCCAAAAAAAATACAAATCACTTTTTTATATATCTATTCTTATTTTAGCGGTTACAGCAGGTTTCTCTTTTGTGTTGGTAAAAGTTTTCAGCCCAGAAGCATTGGGTTGGTATCCACTAGCAATTGAAACAGCCTGTTTATTTATTTATAGCATTTTTATCCGAAAAAAAACTAAATGAGCCCTAGCTTAGTTGTTGTTTTATTAAATTGGAATAGTTACGAGCATACTGCTAATTGCATTAGGTCTTTACAGGCTTGTACAGGTGCACCATTCGATATTATAGTAGTAGATAATGGTTCTACAGATGGTTCTGGTTTGCAAATTCATACAGATTTTCCTAGTATTATTTATTTACCAGCACCTAGTAACGAAGGGTTTGCAGGAGGAAATAATAGAGGGTTTCAATATGCTATTGCAAATGGGTATCAGTATGCAATGATGTTAAACAATGATGTTTTTGTTGAGCCCAATTTTATTACAGAGTTGGTAAGCTACATGGATATGCATTTAAATGTTGGGGCAATTCAACCAAAAATATTTTTCAATAACAATCGAAAAAAACTTTGGAATGGCGGCTCTTATTTTTTAGGCTTATTTGGATGGACTTATTCTAAAAGATACATGCGTACAGAAGGTCCCTTGCAAAATGAATTTCAAGAAGTTGACTGGATTACTGGATGTGCCTTGTTAACTAGAACGAGTGTTTTAAAAGAAGTAGGATTATTAAATGAACAATATTTTATTTATTTTGAAGATGTAGATTTTTCGTTTCGCATAAGGGCTGCAGGACATGCATTGATTTTTCATCCAAAATCAGTGATTTATCATATTGCGGGTATGGCTAATAAGGCCAAGAAAAAGGGCGTAGAAGGTTATGCAAATCCTGTAGTACATTACTTGAATTTTAGAAATAATATCTGGTTTTTACGTTCTTTTACCAAATGGTATCATTGGCCAACCACAATCCTTACCCAAATTGCCTACTCTTTGAGTATAATCCTTTATTTTGCACTACGTTGGAGATGGATAAAATTAGCATCAATGTTAAAAGGCATTTACCACGGGGTTACTAAAAACAGCAAAGGATGAAAGCAGTAGTTATTACGGGAGTTGCAGGCTTACTTGGTTCTAGGTTAGCCAAATGGATTTTAGAACACAAACCTTCGTATCAAGTAATTGGCATTGATAATTTAAGTGGTGGATACGAAGACCATATTGACAATCGCGTAATTTTTTATAAAGCCGACCTTGCTACCGATGATTTAAACAGAATTTTTTCTTCGCACGAAGTAGAGTTTGTATACCATTTTGCTGCTTATGCTGCAGAAGGTCTCAGCCCGTTTATTAGAAAATATAATTACACCAATAATATTGTGGCAACGGCTAATGTTGTTAATGCCTGTATTACGCACCAAATTAAACGACTGGTATTTACTTCTAGCATGGCCGTATATGGTGCGGGAGAACCTCCATTTAATGAAAACGATTTACCTAAACCAATTGATCCTTACGGAATTGCCAAATACGCATGTGAAATGGATTTGCAAGTTGCCGGCGAACAACATGGTTTAGATTGGTGTATTATCCGACCGCACAATGTATATGGCGTGAACCAAAATATTTGGGATCGCTATCGCAATGTGCTTGGTATTTGGATCTATCAAAAACTCAATAATCAATCAATTACTATTTATGGCGATGGTAGCCAAAAAAGGGCTTTTAGTTATATCGATGACTGTTTGTTTCCTTTGTGGAATGCCTCGGTAAAACCTGCTGCATCTAAGCAAATTATTAATTTAGGGAGCAAGCAAGAATACAGTATTGTAGAAGCGGCGCATCTTTTAAAAGAAGTAGTAGGCGGCGCAAATATTGAATTTTTAGAAATGCGACACGAAGTACATGCCGCTTATTCTACGCACGAAAAATCAGAAGAGATTTTAGGATACCAAGATAAAACCGATTTAAGTACCGGGCTTACAGCTATGTGGAATTGGGCGCAGCAGCAACCTCGACGTAACCAGTTTGTTTGGCCTAAATACGAATTAGAAAGAGGGCTGTACAAATTTTGGAAATAACCCCATTGCCAATCTATTATCAGCAGAAAGCCGAATACTTCATTGCAGGGTAATTTGTGATATATGCTATTTAATTCATTTCAATTTATTATTTTTTTTATTATAGTCACTTCGGTGTACTTTTTATTGCCTTACCAAAAAAGGTGGATACTACTTTTATTGAGTAGTTGTTATTTTTACATGTCATTTGTTCCAGTGTATATTTTAATTTTAGGATTTACAATTGGGGTAGATTATTTTTCGGGGATTGCTATAGAAAATGCAAAAACTGGGCAACGAAAATGGTTGTTATTACTTAGTTTGGTTGCTAATATTGGGGTGCTTTCTGTTTTTAAATACCATAATTTCATCAATCAAAATTTTACTGGCATTTTAAATTGCTTTCATGTAAGCAATCCAATTCCTTATCTGTCTATACTCTTACCTATTGGCCTTTCTTTTCATACATTTCAAGCAATGAGCTATACAATAGAAGTGTATAGGGGAAATCAAAAAGCCGAAAAACATTTTGGCATCTTTGCTTTGTATGTTTTGTTTTATCCTCAATTGGTTGCAGGCCCCATTGAAAGACCTCAAAATTTACTCCACCAGTTTAGGGAAAAATTTGAATTTGACCTTGATCGAATTGGTGAAGGACTTAAAATGATCTTATGGGGATTTGTAAAAAAAATTGTAATAGCCGACCGATTAGCTATTTATGTAAATACAGCATTTAATCATACTGGTCAACACACAGGAGCCACATTTTTATTGGCGACAATCTTTTTTTCGTTTCAAATCTATTGCGATTTTTCGGCCTATTCCGATATTGCTATTGGTACGGCAAAAGTGATGGGTTTTAAGTTAATGGTAAATTTTAAACGCCCTTATTTTGCGCAAACAATGGCGGAGTTTTGGAAAAGATGGCATATCTCTTTGTCTACTTGGTTTAAAGATTATTTATACATTCCACTAGGCGGTAATAGACTTTCTGCAACACGCTTGTATATGAATTTAATGGTAGTTTTTTTGTTGAGTGGGCTTTGGCATGGTGCTAACTGGACTTATATTATTTGGGGTGCACTGAATGGCGCGTATTTAGTAATTGAAATACTTATCAAAAAAATACATCTTCCATTTTTAAGTAGTCAATTACCTCAAAAACTAGTTCGGGTATTAAAAATTTTGCTAGTATTTGTATTGTCGTCTTTTGCTTGGATATTTTTTAGGGCAAATACGGTTTCGGATGCATTTGTTGTTATTAAAAAAATTGCTTCTTTTAAAGGGCCCTTGTTCTACGAAAATCCATCTATGTTAATTTATTCATTTGCTGGTATATTTCTTTTGTTATTGGTAGAAATGAAGCAAGAATTTTATACAGGAAGTTTTTCATTCATGCACCATAAAAGTTGGGTAGTTCGCAATTTTACTTATGCGGTGTTAATCATTATACTACTAGTGATGGGCGTATTTGATGGAGGGCAATTTATTTATTTTCAATTTTAATTAAATGAACCCAACCCAACCTTCCATGAATAAAAACGAAAGCAGTCAATTGAAAGGCTTTGTTTTTAAAACAGTGCTTTTAATTGTAATTGTTTTTTTACTTGATTTTACAATTGGAACTACGCTGCAATATTTTTATTTTAAACAAGAAAGCGGATTTTTATACAGAACAACTTATGCCATTGAAAAAACAAAAGCAGATGTATTAATTTTTGGTTCTTCAAGGGCTTCAAGGCACTATAACCCAAATATCTTTAGCAATCGGATGCATTTATCGAGCTATAATGTAGGGCACGATGGTAATTTTATTTTGTATCAGTATGCGGTACTAAGTGCCGTATTAAAAAGGTATCATCCAAAATTAATAGTACTAGATATTACCCGCGGTGATTTTGCTATTAGGCAAAACGACTACGAACGTTTATCGGCGCTATTGCCTTATTATAGCGGGCATTCAGAAATTCGCCCTATTGTACAATTAAAAAGCCCTTACGAAGCATTTAAAAACTTGTCTTTTATATATCCGTATAATTCATTGCTTTTTTCTATAGCAGTTGGTAATACTGAATTTAATAAACAAAAAATGAAAGATATTGATGGGTATGTACCTATTGAAAAAATTTGGACTGGAAGTATGGCTACCGCAGATAGTTTGCCCAATTACCCAATGGATAGCATTAAAATTAACACCTATCAATCATTTATAAATGACTGCCTAAGTAATAATATTAAATTAGTAATTGTTTGTTCGCCTTATTTATTTAAAGCTACTAATACCGATAATACCATTAATTTGGCTAAATCAATCGCATTAAAAAATCATATTCCTTTTCACGATTATTCTATTGATACTTCATTTGTAAATAAGCACCAATTATTTGCAGACAGCATTCATTTAAACAATGGAGGGGCAACCATTTTTTCTAATAAAGTAATAGACAAGATTTTGCCATTTTAAATAGTGGGAGCCAATTTTAAGTAGACTGAGCGCTTAAGAAATTTCTAGTAGTAATTTATACAATTACAGATTCTTCATTTTTTATTTCAATTTCTTTTTGAATCATTGAAATCCAAATGCCGGTTAATAGCCAGGTTAAAAAACTAATATAAGAATTAGAGTCAAAATTAGAAGTTAACATAGGAAAAATAAACGCAATTTTCATTAGTACCAATGTTAGTGTTAGCATTTTCAATTTTCCAAATAATTTCGGATACCATTGAATGGCATTTTTAATAATCATAATATAAATGGTTATATAAATGACTAATGAAATAATGCCTGTTTGAACACCCACAATAATTAATTGGTTTTCGCCACCCACATTACTTTGAAGCGCTGCAGCCACTTTGCCCGACTCGCCTAAGCCAATTCCTAATGGATGTGTAATAATGGAATCAACACCTTCTACCCATTCCAATAAGTGTCCTATGCTTGAAGAATCATTTAGTTGTATAACATTAATTATATAGTCATAAATATTACTGTCTTTCATTAAATACAATAAATAGGCAACGGCAAGCAATAGCATTAAGTAAATAAAATATTGTATTTCTTTTCTCTTTGTTAATAGTGCATAACAGTATATTAATAGCGTGTACGATATTAATGAAGCTCGAGACAAAGCCATAATAACAGAAATAAAAGTTGCAGCCATCACTATCCATCCAAACTTATTTGGTTTAAGCGCATTATCTTTTTGTGTATACATCGACAATACCATCGATACTGTTACTAGCATACTGGTTGAAAACTCCAATGGGTTTGCAAAAAAACTCGCAAAACGTTTAAATCCATTTTCTCTTTCGAAGGTCCAACCTAAATTATAATTACCACCACTATCTAATCCAAAAAATTCGGTATTAAAAGCAGTAAAACCAGAGATGCTTTGAAAATGCGTATAGGTAACTACTTCTATTATTAGTAAAAGGGCTGCTGCAATTGTTAGTATGCCCACGCTATAAAATATATTTTTAAAATTTATTTTATCTGTATCAATACATCTACCTGTAAAATAAATAATGGTAAAAAAAGAAAGACTTTTAATGGCCACTAGTTTTTCAATAATACTATAATGCCCAAGTGGTAGAATAATATAAATAGAGGTGTAGATTAAAAATCCTGCAATCCAATAGTCAAGTGTATGAAAGCTAATTTTCTTTTTATAATTCCAAATAAGCGTAGCCAATGCAAATAATATGAGTAATTCTTTAAAGGATTGTAACAAAGGAATCCAATCTTTTAAATGGTATGAGTAAGCAATAGATAAAGATGAATTGTAAATAGGAAGGCCAACAATTACAAAAACAAAAAGATCTTCGCCCCTTTTTTTGTACACTCCCCAAAGCGAAATGATAAAGCTTACAATATATGCAATAGGGAAAATCAGTAGCATGGTCAATTTCTTTTATTTCCTGTTCTTATATGATGGCCAATCGAATAAATATGGCCTAAAAGATATAGTTTTGATTCTAACAATGTAACTATATAAACAATAGTACACATTTTTAAGGAAATTCTGTTTTAGCAGCAATAAATAAATTATGAAACTAGCAATAGTTGGAATTCAAGGGCTACCCAATAAATACGGGGGATTTGAAACGCTAGCTAGTTTCTTGGCAAGTTATTTATCGGCCGAACATGAAGTTACAGTATACTGCTCGGCAAAAGATATGCCATTGCGCCAAAACAATTACCAGGGTGCTAAATTGTTGTATTTTCCTTTTAGTTCTCATGGTATGCAAGGCATGATTTACGACATGCGTTGCTTAAAGCATGCAGTAAAAAATAATGAAGTAGTTTTGTTTGTAGGGTTTGGGGCAGGATTTTTAATGCCTTTTTTATCTAAAAGAAGCAAGCATAAAATAGTATTAAATTTTGGCGGGCTCGATTGGCAAAGAAATAAATGGAATGCATTTTCTAAAGCCATTATACGATTTTCCGAAAAATTATTGGTAAAAAATGCAGGACAAATTATTGCCGACAACCCATTAATAGCAAATTATATTTCAACAACCTATAATAGAGCAAGTACTTTTATTGCGTATGGTGGAGACCAAGTGACAAAAGAGCCTATAACAACAACATCGTTAGTTGAGTATCCGTTTTTAAAATCAGCGTATGCATTTGCAGTTTGCAGAATACAGCCCGATAATAATATTGCATTATTGATAGAAGCTTTTAAAAACGCAACAATTCCTTTGGTAATAGTAGGAAACTGGAATGAATCGGCATTTGGAAAAACAACTTTAGAAGCCTTTAAAAATAACCCAAACCTTTATTTATTAGAGGCAATTTATCATCCAGTAACTTTAAATATACTTCGCAGTAATTGTATGGTTTATATTCACGGGCATTCTGCTGGCGGAACCAATCCTTCATTAATAGAAGCCATGCATTTGGGTTTACCTATTTTTGCTTATGCATCTGGTTATAACGAGGCAACAACAGATGGTCTTGCAAAATATTTTAGTACCGCAACAGACTTAAAAAATTTAGTAAATACAATTGATGTAACCAATGAAAATTTGGCGGCATTAAAAATGAAAGATATGGCAACCCAAAAATATACTTGGCAGGTGGTTGCAGAAGCCTATAACAATGTATTTAAACAACAACTGAAAGCATAGAAATTATACAAATGAATAAAGTAAAACTAGCATTGATTGGTCTTGGAAAAATGGGTTTGTCGCACTTGTCCATTGCAGGAGCGCATACTGGAGTGGAAGTTGTAGGGGCATGTGATACTTCGGCAATGGTGATAGATTTTCTAAAAAAGTTTACGCCTTTTCCCTGCTTTGATAATTATAAAAAAATGATAGCAGAAGCTAAGCCATCAGCTGTTATTGTTGCGGTTCCTACTAAATATCATTTTGAAATAATTGAATACTTGTTGCAACAAAAAATTCATGTTTTTTGCGAAAAACCTTTTACACTTTCACACGCTGAATCTCAAAAATTAACTGCATTAGCAGTTGCAAATAACTTAGTAAACCAAGTAGGGTATCATAATCGATTTTTGGGCACGTTTATTGAAATGAGCAGGTTAATAAAAGCAGGCGTATTACAAGAGCTACATCATTTTACCGCAGAATCTTATGGTGCGGTGGTAACAAAGCCACAGCAAGATACTTGGCGTTCTAATGCCAATGAGGGCGGTGGATGTTTATACGATTATGCTTCGCACGTGATTGATTTAGTGAATAATAGTGTAGGAAATATTTCGAACGTATCTGGTTGTTTGCTTAAAAAAATCTATTCAAAAAATGTTGAAGATGCGGTGTATAGTTTGGTACAACTCGAATCTGGATTAACGGGTGTAATAATGGTTAACTGGAGCGATAGCACGTATAGAAAAATGACAACACAAATAACTATTGAAGGTGCAAACGGAAAAATAATTGCAGACGCAACAGAACTTAAATTGTTTTTAAAAGCACCTGTTAATAACGAAAAATTTACAGCAGGTTGGAATATACAATCGGTTGGTGCTTTACAGTCTCCAGTAGATTTTTATTTGCGCGGAGAAGAGTATTCTGCACAATTCGATTATTTTATAGCAGCAGTAAAAGGCTTAGAACCTAATGCCATCAATACTTTTGAACAAGCTACTTATACCGATAAGGCCATTCAATTAATGAAACAATTTAATTAAGCAGTAATGGATAGAATATTATTTGGCGACAATCAATTTTTTGGAGTTAACCATATTTCCGACGAAAAGTCTAGGCAGCAACTCATTAAATTTAAAAATGATGCAGCCATACTCGAAACATTAGCCACAGCCAATGCAGCAGGTGTGGGCACTTTTATGTGTACTACTTATGCACGCATTGGATCCATTGCACAGGCTATGAAAGACAATCCTAGCAAGTTTCCTGATTATACTATTTATCCTTGTATGCCTTATGCACACAAATATGCAAATGCCGTAACCGAATTAGGCATGTTGGGCGCGCTTAAATCGTATATGCCGGGTAATATTTTTTCAACAGCCTTAAAAGGAGGCATGGCATTTATTTCGAAGGATTATGTAAAAATGATGGAGTT
>JBAXPJ010000092.1:0-9909 GCA_037132335.1 Sediminibacterium sp.
GATTTTTTAAAATACGATTGGCGAATTGATGTAGCATCAACAGAAAGAATCTGGGATGCACTAAAGAAATCTGGTAGAGATATTGTTTTGAGTTTATCTAATAACGCGCCAATTGAAAAAGTAAATGATTGGAACCGTGTGTCAAATATGTATCGCACAGGACCAGATATCAAAGACAGTTGGACAAGCTTATTTTTAACCAGTTTTACCCTAGATAAATGGGCACCATATTCTGGTCCAGGACATTGGATGGATCCTGATATGATGATTGTAGGCAATGTTTCTATTGGCCCAATTTTGCATCCTACTAGGTTAACCCCAGATGAGCAATACAGTCATATTAGTATGTTTAGTTTATTAGCAGCACCAATGCTAATTGGTTGCCCTATTGAACAAATTGATGCATTTACATTGAATCTATTAACCAATGACGAAGTAATTGCCGTAAACCAAGACCCACTTGGTAAACCAGCAAGATTGGTGAAAGAAATAAATGGTATTCAAATTTGGTTAAAGCAATTGTTAGATGGTTCTGTTGCTGTAGGACTTTTTAATACAGGATGCTATGGAACCAATCCTGTTTCTTATTTTAATTGGGGAAATGAAACTGCTGCGTCTTTCAATTTTGATTTTTCTTCTATTGGGCTCAATGGAAAATACACTGTTAGAGATCTTTGGCAACAAAAAAATATCGGTGTATTTAATGGGTCAATGAAAACAACCATCAATCACCATGGTGTGCAGATGTTTCAATTAACTTCAAAAAAATAATCAATGACTAGTCTATTGTTTGTGAAAAAACCTAAACAATTTCTTGTTGTATTTATCCTTGTGTTAATGGCAATTCAGCCTGCATTTGCACAAATTAATTCTAGTGGCTCCGTACCTAATCTGCCAGCATTATTATTGTCAAATAATGGAACTGCAATTAAAAATAAAAAAGACTGGGAAAAAATCAGACGCCCAGAAATTGCCGCACTAGTAGAAAAAGAAATTTATGGATTTGTACCCGATCAAAAAATCGATTGTACTTCAGAAGTTCTAGAACAAGACAATAACGCCATTGGTGGAACTGCCATTCGCAAACAAATTAAATTAAGTTTTAAACGAAATAATCAAACAATTTCTGTTGAAATGTTGGTCTATCTGCCAAAAGGGAAAAAACATTTTCCAACATTTTTAGGATACAATTTTAATGGCAATGAAACCATTTATCCCGATGCTAAAATACATGCCAGCAAAGCATGGACAGGTAATGGAAAAGAATTGGGTAAGGATTCTTTAAACTGGCCTGTTGCTTCTATTATTCAAGCAGGTTGTGGTGTTGCAACAATGTATTATTGGGATATTGCACCCGATAAAGAAGATTTTTCTATAGGTATTTATCCGTTGTTTTATCAACCCAATCAATTGCGTCCTAGTAACAATGAATGGGGTGCATTAGCAGCTTGGGCTTGGGGATTGTCTAGGGCATTAGATTATTTACAAACCGATAAACAAGTAGATGGAAAACGTGTAATTGTAATAGGGCATTCTCGTTTAGGAAAAGCATCGCTTTGGGCTGGCGCAAAAGACCAACGCTTTGCAGGGGTTATATCTAGTGGCTCTGGTGCAATGGGGGTATCCATTTCTAAAGATAAAAAAGGAGAAACCTTAAGTGCTGTTATTAAAAGATTCCCAAGATGGAATTCCACAAATTTTAAAAAGTACCTCAATCAAGATTCTATATTGCCATTCGATCAGCACATGGTAGTAGCCATGGTAGCTCCAAGGCCATTGTATATTGCTAGTGCATCAGAAGACCAATGGGCCGATCCGTCGCATGAATATTTATCGGCAGTATTAGTATCTGATGTTTACCACTTGTATGGATTTCCAACACTAAGCAATAAAACAAGCTTGCCATTAGAACAACCCATCGCAGGGCGTATTTCGCACCATGTTAGAATTGGTAAACACGATATATTACCCTACGACTGGAATTTGTATTTGCAATTTGCGAATAGAGAATTAAAATAATCCAATCATTCGTTTTTCATTTTTAAATTAAGAATAGTGCGTAAGTGTTTATTGATTTCGGTTTTATTTTTTGTTTTGATTTTGGGTGCCAATGCACAATCTGTTAGTGGTTACAAAATTCCAACAATGCCAAATCCAGCAGCTAGAATTGAGCTGCTTAAGCAACAGTGGTCTAATTTGCATAATACTACACCAGTCATAGGGTTGAGGGAATGTTTTCTTTTTATTCTCGATGCAATGGATACAAAATTGTACGATCAAAAAGACATTGAATGGCTATTGAATAGAATGTTAACCCGTGTTGTAACAAATCCAAAAGCAAAAAATTATGGCAATATTTTTTGGGCTTGGGTTGATCCAAAAAATGAAGCCGAAGACAATAACAATGTTGAGTTTTGTGTACAATATGGCGTACTTATTAAACTCTTATATAATGATCAACTATCCGAAGGCAGTAGAAAGGCACTAGATAAAATTTTTGACTATGCTTTAATTGGCATAACCAATGCAGATATTCGGGTATCCTATACCAATATTTATTTGATGCGTATTTGGAATTTAATTGCACTAGGTCAAGTGTATAATAAACCAGCCGTTTTAGAAGAAGGCAGAAGGCATTTGAATTTGTGGATTAAACAATTAGCCAATTTTGGTAATCGTGAATACGATAGTCCAACATACGGCGGTGTTGATCTTGAATCATTGTTACTTCTTTCGCAGTTTGCTAAAGACAAAGACATACAAGAAAAAGTTTCTACGGCATTAAATTTCTTTCTAACAGATTTTAGTGCACATTACAATCAGCTTGGCGGATTTTTAGGAGGGGCCCATAGTAGAGATTATAATCGCGCATTTTCTCGTGAATTATTAGAAGAAAAATATTTAAATCCATTTTTTGGTAAGCCCAATAATCTAACACATCTTTTTCATCAAATTTGCATTACGCGGTTAAAAGAATTGGGGTTAACTGCGCAACAACAAGCATTAGTGAATAAAAAGAATAAACTGATTATACAACGATGGGATAGTATTCCAAATGCTTATGCGGTAGACTATGTTGGCAATAAAGTATCCATTGCATCTTCTAATCAAACTTATAGCCCCGACGATAAACCCTTAGTTATTTATTTATGCAGCAAAAGCATTCCTGAAATGGCAAATATTGCCTATGATTTAGAAGGAAGAGATGATCATTATGGCCAATGGTCGGCACTAGGCATGGGCGATAAAAAAATAAATTTAAGAGCTGCAAATTATCCCTTAAATGGTGGATGGGGAAAAGCAAGACATTTAATGCCCTTTATGCAAGTAGCGCAAAACAAAGGAGAATTTGTAATGCTAGTTGCTGGTGAAAAAGACCATAATTGCATTAATGACTATTTAAATTCTACCATCATACTGCCCAATACTTTTAATGAAATATGGATGGGAAATACTAAAATTAGTGCCCCTGAAGTTGATGCAAAAACGGCATTTGATGCATCGAAAACATTTTTTGCAAAATTCGAAGACGTGGCCATTGCGTTTAAAATTCTCTATGACGATGCCGGTAGTCAATCTACTGCTTATTTGTGTAATGATGGATTTCAATACAATTCAAATAGACCACAATTAACAAATGCACATAACAATGTAATGCGTATAACCTTGCAACATTCTACAAATGGAAAAGCAGTTATTGCTATGTGGTGGAAAACACAAGAGGGGATTCGTTCGGAAGCTGATTTTGCTAAATTTAGAAACCAAGTATTACATGCAAAAGTGTCGGCTACTGAAACAAAAGGAATTATTGATGTATCTGTAATGACTAGTGCTGGAAAACTGGGTGTTAAGGCAAACCTCAATTTAAAGAAAAGACTAGATTATTATAACCCTTCCCCTTTACCCAAAGACTTTCTATTTAATATAGATGGATTAGATGTGGGTAAACAAATAATGCAGAAATATAGATAAGATTATATATAAAGATCAAATTTTTAAAAATGAAAAAAATACTTTTCGCCCTTGCCTTTTTCACTACAATAATATTGCAAGCGCAAACCAATTTAAATACACTTTGGTATAATAAGCCGGCTCAAAAATGGAACGAGGCTTTGCCAGTAGGAAATGGCAGATTGGGTGGAATGGTTTATGGTGGTGTGCAACAAGAGCGTATACAATTAAATGAAGAAAGTGTATGGGCCGGTTCTCCTGTAAACAATAATAATCCTGGAGCAAAATCGCATTTAAAAGAAATACAAACAGCCATCTTTAATGGCGACTATAAAACTGCACGTGATTTATCAAATAAATATTTAGTGGGTACACCGCCTAATATTCGTTCTTACCAACCCCTTGGCGATTTGCGTATTAATTTTCATTGGAAAGGCGAAGCAACTAATTACAAGCGTTCTTTAAATATTCAAACTGGTATAGCAAAAACTACATACACTATAGATGGAAATAATATTGTGCAAGAAGTATTTGTATCTGCTCCTCAAAATTTAATGGTGATTACAATTCAAGCAGAAAAAAACTTCGATGCAGAATTATTATTGTCTCGTGAATTTAATGCCGATTATGAAACAGGTGGAAATAAAAAAAGAAAAACCGATGGTGTTTCTATTGGAGAAAATAAATATCGCTTTGCCAATAACGGGTTGGTTTATTATACAGGACAAATTGTAGATCCAATAGCAGAATCAAGAGGCCCTGCAGGAAAGCATATGCGCTATGCTGCAGCAATGAAATTGATTAATACAACGGGCATTCAAAGTCCATTTGTTTCAGACACAGCTACAGGTATTAAATTAACAGGTACAAAAACTATTACAATTGTTTTAACTGGTGCAACAGACTATAATATCAACAAATTAGATATGGATAGTTCTATCAATGCATTAAGCCTTTGCAAAGAGATTTTTGCAAAAGCAAGTAAATACAATGCAGCATCTCTCAAACAAATACATGTTAAAGACCACCAGTCTTTTTTTAATAGAGTATCTTTTTCTTTAGGGGATGACGCCAATGGTCAATTTCCAACCGATGAGCGTTTGGCTAAATTACGCGAAGGAAAAACAGACAATGGCTTGGTTGCATTGTACTATCAATATGGACGTTATTTATTAATGGGTTCCTCTAGAAAGCCAGCACGCTTGCCTGCTAATTTACAAGGCATTTGGAATGATTTATACGAAGCACCTTGGAATGCAGACTTTCATACCAATATTAATTTACAAATGAATTATTGGCCTGCAGAAACGGGTAATTTATCGGAAACATCTGTTGTGCTAGCCAAGTTCATGGAAAAATTAATGGTGCCAGGAACTATTACTGCTTCTGAAACCTATGGTACCAGAGGTTGGACGGTGCACCATTTAACGGATCCATTTGGCAGAACAGGAATAATGGATGGCGTTTGGGGGATCACTAGTATGGATGGTCCTTGGATGACTTTGCCTGTTTTTGATCATTATGAATTTACGCAAGACACCAATTATTTACGCAACATAGCGTATCCGTTAATGAAGGGTTCAGTAGAATTTGTATTAGATTATTTAGTGCCATCACCCGAAGGTTATTTAGTTACCAATCCTTCGCATTCTCCAGAGAATTCTTTTTATGTTCCTAATACCGATCGAAAAGTAAAATCACAAATGACCTATGCACCAACTATTGATATGCATATTATTAATGCATTGTTCAATAATTTTATTCGCGCTTCGTCTATTTTGCATCTCGATAAATCTTTGTCTAATCAAGTGGCTGCTGCACAGAAAAAATTACCACCCATTAAAATTTCTGCAATAGGTACCATACAAGAATGGATTCAAGATTTTGAAGAAACAGAATTAGGTCATCGGCATATTTCGCATCTATTAGGGTTGTATCCTTTAGATTTAATTTCTCCTAAAGATCCTGCCATTTTTGAAGCAGCTAAAAAAACAATAGAACGCAGATTATCCAATGGTGGCGGACATACTGGCTGGAGCAAAGCTTGGATAGTTGGTTTGTATGCAAGGTTATTAGAACCAGAAAAAGCACTAGATAATTTAAATGGTTTGTTTCGAAAAAGTACACTGCCCAATTTGTTCGATACACATCCGCCATTTCAAATTGATGGCAATTTTGGCGCTGCATCTGCTATTGCAGAAATGTTGTTGCAGTCTCAAAATAATGAGATTAATTTATTACCCGCTTTGCCTCAAGCTTGGGGCAAAGGGTCTATGCATGGATTACGTGCTAGAGGTGCCTGTACGGTTAATCTAGATTGGTCTGCAGGAACATTAACTAAAGCAAGCATACAATCTAGCAAAGGTGGCACTTATCATATTCGCTATAAAGGAATTACAAAAACAGTTACACTCAAAGCCAATCAAACGATTCAATTAAATAATCAGCTTAATTAATTTGATGCTACTAATAATTTATAAATGAAACAGAGTATTGCTAATATAGTTGCTTTTTTATTTGTGCTGAATGCTGTTGCGCAAAACAATTCAAGTGTCAAACTGAATGTCAATTGGTCGAAGCAATTGGCACAACACGATATGGTATGGAATGAAATTCCTAAGGATTATTTTGCTGGTGCTTTTGTAGGCAATGGCTTATTAGGAACTATTTTATTTAAAGACGATCAATTAGCAAACACCTTGCGTTTTGAGATAGGCAGAACGGATGTGTTTGATCATCGAACAGCTTCTCCTAGTGCATATGAAACAAGTAGGGTGCCCATTGGTCAATTATTATTAACGCCAGTTGGTAAAATTTTAAAAATACAATTGCGTACAGATTTATGGAATGCAGAAATTAGGGGAGAACTAACTACAACAGCAGGCACTTTATCATTTAGGTGTTTTGTTCCTTCTGCAGAAGAATTAATTATTGTAAACACTAAGTCAACAGGAAATGAAAATGGCGCTAAATTTTCTTTAAGGCCGCAGTTAGCGCAAAGTGCCAGATATATTGCAAAGCATGCAATGAATTTAGAAATGAATGTTGCGTATGAACAGAATCCGCCAATAAAAACAGAAAAAATTGAAGGCATAGAAGCGTTTACCCAACCACTTTTAATGGGCGACGATTATGCAACTGCTTGGTCTGATCAGCAAAAAAATGCAAACGAACATACTGTATTAGTTACCGTTGCCAATAGATGGGGTAAGTATAGAAAACACGCTGCAGGTTCTGCAATTGATGCAGTAGCAACCATTAAAGCTGGTCAAAAAAAATCAATGATAACAATGGAAACCGAACATAGAAATTGGTGGCACCATTATTATCCAGCAAGCTTTGTAAGTTTTCCAGAGCCACGTTTAGAAAGTTTTTATTGGATTCAATTATACAAATTAGCAAGTGCTACACATCCTAATAGACCTGTGATTGATTTATTAGGCCCATGGTTTAAGCCTACTGCATGGCCCTTGGTTTGGATGAATTTAAATGTGCAATTAACCTATTATACTTTTGGCGTTACCAATCATATAAACCTAGAAGATAATTTATACCAATTATTAGACAGGCATACACAACAGTTAATCAACAATGTTCCCAAAGAATTTCAAAATGATTGTGCGGGTGTTACTAACCCAGTAGGCTACGATGATTTATACAACCCCATTTTTATATCGGAGGATAAAAACAATACCCATGAACTAAATATTATTGTGTTGCCATGGTTAATGCAAATGTATTATTTGCACAACCAACGTACAATGGATACCGTTAGATTAAGAGAAAAAATTTATCCATTAATGCGACGAGCATTTAATGTGTATATGAGAATTTTATATTTGGGCGAAGATGGGCTTTACCATATTCCATATACCTATTCAGACGAGTATGGAAGTGCCAAAGAAACAAGTTTAAATATTGCATTGGCTAGTTGGGGTTTTAAAACATTAATTGCAACGGCTAATCAATTAAAAATAAAAGATAGTTTGTTACCTGTTTGGCAAGATCGTTTAAACAAACTGGCCGATTATAATACCAATGAAGATGGTATTATGGTTGGTAAAGACAAGCCATTTGCCAAGGCCCATAGGCATTACAGCCATTTGTTTGCAATTTTTCCATTGTACGATATGAATCTAGATAATGCACCCAATAAAATACCATTGATGCAAAAATCTGTTCAACATTATACAGACCTTGATGGCGATAATTGCATTTATAAATTTTCAGGAGCATCCTCATTATGGTCTGCGTTAGGTAATGGTGATAGTGCATTAAAATGGTTGAATAGGTCCTTAGAACTCTTACCAAGATTTGGTGTTCCGCCAGCGCCTTCTAGAATTCCAACTTTAACACAAAATACTTTTTATAGCGAAAGAGAAAATCCAACTTTCGAATCACCTATATCTGCCTCTCGATCTATGTTGGATATGCTATTGCAAACATGGGGTGGTATAATAAGAGTGTTTCCGTCTATGCCTACCGATTGGAAAGATGCTAGTTTTTATAAACTACTATCTGAAGGCGCTTTTTTAATAAGTGCAAATCGTTTAGCGGGTAAAACACAATTCATTCAGGTAACCAGTTTGGCAGGGGAGCCATGCACATTAAAAACAGATTTTACAACACCTGTAAAAATGGTTGGCTCAGCAACAGTTATTAAACAAGTTGGAGGCCTGATTCAATTAAAGCTTAAAAAGGGTGCGACGGTTATTTTGTACACCGGAAATAAGCCTAAAAGCTTTGAAATCAATCCAATAGCTATAAAAGCAAGTGATAGAAATTTTTGGGGTGTTAAATAATTTTCATCAAAACGAAATCGATTTCGCAAAAATCTGATCACTGTTTTTCAATCCTTACTAAATCGTTTTAAATTTCGACTACTTTAGCGAATCATACAGATTGCAGATCGTTACAAAAAATAGCCATGAAAAATAAATACGGGTGGGTAATTTGTTTACTAATTACCGTTGCGCCCTTTGTTGCAAAATCTCAAACCTGGGTAGATTCAGTTGACCGTCACGGAAGAGAAGTGTTTATGCCTGCAGATAAATATAAATGGGATTGGGGCCAAGCTACATTTTTAAATTCATTGGTGCATTTGTATAATATCAAATCAACAGAAGAAAAAAAAGTCTATTTAAACTATATTCAAACTGCCATGGATGCTACTTATGCAGTAGCAAACGGAAAGCATCCAAACGCAATTGCATCTGCGCATGGCATGGCATTTTTAGCTAGAGTAACTGGCAACAAAAAATACCTCGATAAAGCCAATGAAATTTATGCCGACTATTTAAAAATTCCACGTGCTCCAAATGGTGGTGTATCGCATCGCGCAGAAACTATTGAATTATGGGACGATACGGTATATATGTTAAATATGTTTTTATTAGAAATGTATCGACTAACCAAAGACGAAAAATATATTGCAGATTTTGTATTGCAATTTAATGTACACAACGAAAAATTAACCGACCAAAAATCTGGTTTATGGGTGCATGGTTGGGATGCCGATGATATTGATTACAATGATGGTTGTAGTAATTTAGGATGGCCCGATAAAACTACCCGAAAAAGTAGCCAAGTTTGGGCAAGAGGAAATGGTTGGGTAGGTATGGCTTTGGCCGATGCGTTAAATACTGTTGGCAGATCAAGTAAATTTTGGAAGCCCTTAGAAAAAGCATTCATTCATTATGTAGAAAAAGTAGCACCGCTACAACACAAAGAAACAGGCTATTGGTATCAATTGGTAACACTTCCAGCAGATCCTAAAAACTTCGATGAAAGTTCTTGTACTGCTATGTTTTCTTATACCATCACGATGGGTATAAAAATGAAAATATTAAACAAGAATAAATATTTACCCATCGTAGATAAGTCATATCAAGCACTACAAACATCTGGATTAAAATTAGCTGGAGACGGATATCAAATTCCTATTAAAGTTTCTGGTGG
>JBAXPJ010000093.1:0-9726 GCA_037132335.1 Sediminibacterium sp.
CAACAAGGATGGGGCGTTTATGAAGATGTATTTGCACCAACAGAATACACGTTTAATTTTTTACAAGATGTATTAGACGAAGTGTTGGCATTATTTCCATCTACATTAATTCATATTGGTGGAGACGAATGTCCTAAAACTGCTTGGAAAAATTCGGCTTTTTGTCAGCAATTAATTAAAGACAAAAACTTAAAAGACGAACACGGTTTACAAAGTTATTTTATTCAAAGAATTGAAAAATATTTAAACAGTAAAGGCCGTCAAATTATTGGTTGGGATGAAATTTTAGAAGGTGGATTGGCACCAAATGCAGCAGTAATGAGTTGGCGCGGAGAAGAAGGTGGTATAGCAGCTGCTAAGCAAAAACACACCGTGATAATGACTCCTAATAGCTATGCTTATTTCGACCATTCTCAAACCAAAAAAGACGATTCATTAACAATTGGCGGTTACTTAACCGTTCAAAAAGTTTATGAATACGAACCTATTCCTAAAGAACTTTCAAAAGAAGATGAGAAATACGTATTAGGTGCTCAAGCTAATTTATGGACCGAATATATTTCTAACTGGTCTAAAATTGAATACATGACATTTCCTCGTATGACAGCTATGAGTGAAGTACTTTGGAGTCAAAAAGGCCAACGCAATTGGGGTGATTTTCAAAAACGATTAGCAGAACAGCTAAAAAAATACGAATTTTGGAACTGGAATTATAGCAAAGCCGTTTTAAATCCAGCTGCAGAACTATCTGACAAGAAATAGATTAGAATTATTACTCATATACTGTATTCAGAAATTAGACTACTAAAAAAAAGCACATGGTTGACTCATTCGAAAAAATTGCCGTACAGATTTATGCAAATGCTTCAGAAGGTTCCAAACATGTAGCCAATGAAATTGCCAATCTTATCCGTCAAAAACAAGCATTAAATGAACCATGTGTTTTGGGTTTGGCAACAGGCTCCACACCTATTTCATTGTATGCCGAATTGGTTCGCCAACACCGCGAAGAAGGTTTAAGTTTTAGTAATGTAATCAGTTTTAATTTAGACGAGTACTATCCTATTGAAAGAGATGCCTACCAGAGTTACTGGAGCTTTATGCATAGGCATTTATTTAATCATATAGACATCTTACCCGAAAACATAAACTTACCCGAAGGAATAGGCACAAAAGACGATGTAAAAAGACTCTGTGCAGAATATGAAAATAAAATTGAATCAGTTGGTGGAATTGATTTGCAAGTTTTAGGATTAGGGAATAATGGGCATATAGGTTTTAACGAACCAGGCTCTAGTATTTTTTCTAAAACCCGAATGGTGAATTTAGAAAATGGAACCAGACTTTCCAATACTTATGAATTTCAAAATATTTCTAAAGTACCTAGGCGAGCAGTAACCATGGGCATAAGTACCATCTTAAAATCAAAAAGAATTTTATTGATGGCTTGGGGTCCAAAAGCAGCTGTAGTAGCAAAATCGGTAGAAGGAAATGTAACCGAACAAATTCCAGCAAGTAATTTACAACAACATACCGATTGCACATTTATCATTGACCAAAATGCATCGCAAGAATTAACCAGAATTAAAACACCATGGTTAACGGGTGAATGTGTTTGGAGCAAGCAAATGATTAAACGTGCAGTTATTAATTTGGCATTAAAATTAGACAAGCCTGTACTAAGTTTAAACACCATTGACTATACAGAAAATGGTTTGTCTGAATTACTAGTAGAAAAAGGCGATGCTTACGAAATCAACCTGCAAGTATTTTATTTATTGCGCGATACCATTACAGGATGGCCTGGTGGAAAACCTGGAGCAGTAATTCCTGCACATCCAGAACGTAGCGAACCGCATCCAAAAAAATGTGTGATTTTCTCTCCACACCCAGACGATGATATTATTAGTATGGGTGGCACATTTATGCGTTTACACGACCAAGGGCATGAAGTGCATGTTGCTTATCAAACCAGTGGAAACATTGCAGTGACCGATGAGTTTGTTACCCGATTTATTGATTTTGCAGTTGGTTTCGAAGACATGTTTGGCATTGACAATAAAATGAGTCAGTCCATTTTAAACGAAGCAAGAAATTATATAGCAAGCAAAAAAAAGAACCAAGTAGATACTCCTGAAATACGCGCCATTAAAGGATTGATACGTCGTTGCGAGGCGAAAGCCACATGTAGGTATGTTGGATTACCAGATGAATCTCGTTGTCATTTTCAAAACCTTCCTTTTTACGAAACAGGAACGATTGATAAAAATCCAATGAGTGAAGCCGATGTATTAAAAACAATGGAACTCTTAATTGAATTAAAACCGCAACAAGTATTTTGTGCAGGCGATTTAGCAGATCCACATGGTACACATAAAGTTTGTTTAGATATTGTTTTTGAAAGTTTAAGACGCTTAAAAGCAGCCGGTGAACCATGGATAAAAGACTGCTGGGTTTGGTTGTACAAAGGCGCTTGGCAAGAATGGGATATTTCTGAAATTGAAATGGCTATTCCTATGAGTCCAGACCAAGTAATGAAAAAACGTTTTGGTATTTTTATACACCAATCACAAAAAGATGCGGTACCATTTCAGGGCACAGATAGCAGAGAATTCTGGCAACGTGCCGAAGATAGAAACAGCAATACCGCTAATACATATGCCGCTTTAGGTATGACAAAGTATGCCGCAATGGAAGCATTTGTTCGTTGGCACTATTAAACAATGCATGTTGATGGAAAGAGAATCGATAAAAACTATTTGGCGAAACAATTGGGCAGCGCCATTTTTTAAACGCAGATTAATACAGGCAATTATACTTTGGATTTTAGTACTAATAGCCTTCCCTATTTTCTTTAATTATATTGAAGGTAGAAATGGCGTTTCATTAACCGATCCAATATTGGCATTCTTGCCTAGGTATAATGTATCGGTACCTACTTTTTTAATTATATGGTCGATGTCTTTATGGTTTTTGTATCGAGCCATTCATGCACCAAAAATGTTATTGCTATTTATGTGGGGATTTGTAGTGTTGAGTTTGTCTCGATTCTTAACTATTTATTTGGTAGCACTCAATCCGCCAGCTGATTTGATTCCTTTAATGGATCCAATTACCAATTTATTTTACGGAGGCACTAGTCATTTTATTACGAAAGATCTGTTCTATTCTGGGCATACATCCACACAGTTTTTAATTTTTTTATGCTTCACTAAAAAGACCGATAAAATACTTGCATTAATAGCCACTTGTTTAATTGGCATTTTGGTATTAATTCAGCACATCCATTATTCAATAGATGTACTAGCTGCGCCAGTAATGTGTTACGGGGTATTTTTAATTAGTAAAAGAATTGTAAGCAACTAAAACGCTTCTCCAAGTTCAAAATAAAAACCTTGGTTTAATCCTGGGCCAACTCCATAGTCTAATCTGATATTTAATTTTTCAGATTTATTAATTGCAAAGCGCAATCCAGCACCCAAACTATATTTTAAATCGCTCAAATTAAAGTCCTGTAATTTGTGTCCTACATCGCCAAAATTTCCAAAAGCAACTACGCCAAATCGGTTATTGAGCTGGTGCCTTAGTTCTGACTGAAAAACCATTTGCATTTTATCGCGATAGCGTCCGCTGTAATAACCACGCATACTATTCATCCCTCCTAAACTAGCCAAACTTCTTAACGGCACTTCGTCTCCAATACTACTAAATGAATAACCTTGTAAGGCCAGCACATCTTTTTTTGTGATGGGTAAGTATTTGCGGAGGTCTATAACCATATTGGTATAGGTAAAATCTGATCCATACATTTTACCAAAATGGTTGAAATAAATTTGAGCAAATCCACCCTTATTAGGAGAGAATGCATTGTTTCGTTTATCATAGGTTAGACTCAAGCCTAATCCTGAAATTTGATAACCGTTTCTACCAACAATATTTTGTTGATCAAATAAGCCACCTGCTTTATAATTTACTTCTAATAATTTTTGGTGTTCAAATAAAATGCCGGCATAAAAATGGTTTCCTAAATGACGCATTAAATGCATGTACAAATAAAATTGTTTAAACTCGTATTGCTCTTCTGCATTGTCTGGTGAATGACTTCCTAAGCCCCAAAATTTATCGGGAAAAGAACTATACGATAATTGTTCATTAATAATATAGTCTTCATTTTTTAAATACTGCGCCCCATTAATTGCTGCTACAAATTGTTTTTTTAAAGAATATAAAACAATGGTTTGTAAATTAGATGTTCTAGTAGCCGTGTCTTTTTTTAAGAGTTTAAAGGTTGCTGCACCTGCTAAACCAAAAGACCAACTCGTTTCAATTGAACGCGTAATTACCGGAAATAATAAGGTCTTTGTTTTCTGGATACTATCTTTTTGGGCCACTACTGGTTTAATAAATACCAATAAACAAGCCGCGCCAATAAGAATATTCAATCTTTTAGTTGGGTTCATACAGGCTACAAAAGTAATCTGCTTATGCTATAAAAAATGCAAAATTGGCTTAAAATTGGGGGTTTTAGGTTTGAATACCAAAACAGTGGCATGAAGCGCCTATTAATTACTGAATTAAAACCAATTTCGTTTTGCAGATTCTGAATTTGCGCCTATATTTGCAGCCCTTAACGGGGAAATGGCTGCGTAGCTCAACTGAATAGAGTACCTCACTACGGATGAGGGGGTTTTAGGTTTGAATCCTAACGCGGTCACATAAAAAGTAAAAAGTCGTTGTAAACTAATTGTTTATAACGACTTTTTGTTTGGGGTAATACAATACTAGTTATGAGTAACCACTTATTGTCTAAATTGATTTAAAACTTTGTTGATTTATTAGGACTCTTTGTTTTAATAACTACTTGCATTAATATTTGTTACAAATATTAAAAGTATAAAATTGATGAGAATATTTTTTTATTGATTGCATACTGTGATAATTATTATTTTATTCTATTTACATATGATTTCCTGTGATATAATTTCTTTTGTTTTTTTGTTCAAGAAGCGGACTTTAGATTATTAAACATATAAATTTAAATAGTTAAAAAGAACGAACGGCTCGAACATAACTTGTGTAAATCTTATAGAGTTTATTCTGCAAACCATTAATATGCATCATCATATTAGGTTCGTTGAAATACTGTCCCCAAACATCATTTATATCAACTTCCGAAGAACTCCAATAATATACCCCAGTAAAACCTCCTATAGTAGATTTATTTAAATACAATTTATTTAGCTCATCCTTGCTTGGTAAATACCAATCTGTATAACCACCAATAGTGTAATTTCTTGCTATACCTGCTGCATAGCTTGAAGCAGTAGCTCCTTGATTAGTTATAATTGTATTGGTATTTGTAAATCCAGTTCCAATTGCAGTTCCTGTTGCTCCAGTATTGGTGTAAGTTCCATTATACCACTGAATTTGGGCTCCAGCATTTTGATCTGCATTAGCAGCAATTAAGCCATGTTGAACATTAGCATCATAACCCTGATCGCCAGATTGTAAAATGTAAAAAAACTTTCCTCCTTGATAAGCTTGACCAATATATAGTTTTGTATCTCCTCAAATTAAATTTACCCACGCTAGTCCATTATAATATTCTGCTTCACCATTTGCGCCACAATTGTTACAATAAATCATCAACCCTTGAGCCGCATTATTTATTGCATCTCTTTGAGCTCCTGTCATTCTTGGTGGTAAAAACCCTTGAGTGGTTGATGTAACATCTAAAACCGCAGAAGCATCAACTGCAGAAGCACCTATAGCAATACTTGAAGCTTTAGCAACGCCCAAAACAGGCGTTATTAAAGTGGGAGATGTAAGTGTTTTAGCCCCAGCAAATGTTTGCGATCCATTAGTTACAATTCCACCATTTGTTGCATCTGCTGGTGATAAACTTAATACGCCACCAGCTACACTCGCTCCATTTGGATTGGATGATCCAATTACTCCAACAGTAATTCCAGTACCTGTATTTAATCGAACCCAAACTGGTGAACCACTTGTTCCAGAATTATAATAATATCCTGCTAGCACATCACTAGTAGTAGCTGTATTATACACCAATAAACTATTTGAAGGCGATGTAATTGTTGTTGCATCAGTACTTCCTGTTAATGCAACGCGAGGTATAAGTAACCCCTTATTGTTTGCATTGATTTCTAACTTTGCAGAAGCATTAGGACTATTTGTTCCAATACCTACTTGCGCAAAAATATTTATTGTAAATAATACAAAAATACAAATTGATAAAATTATTTTCATGTAATGTTATTTATTAAATACCTAATTCTAAAAAACTATTTATTTGTTTAACGGAAATTGGACGTAGTAAAATTTTTTGTTTGGAGTCTAACAAGAAAAATGTGGGAGATCCAGAAATATAATAATCTTTTGCTGCTTTAGTATCCCATTTTTTATAATCACAATTACTAATAAATGGCATTAAGCTTGTAAATTCTAAGTAGGCTTTTTTGTCTGTATCCATAGAAACAAAAAATACTTCCACTCCTTTCAACTTCCATTTAGAATATATAGACAACAGCTGTGACATTTCATCTATACAAAGATTACACCAACTAGCGCCAAAAATTACAAGTTTGTATTTTGAGTTTATTTCTGATAGTCTAAATGATTTATTTAAATTTTCTCCATTTTTATAAACATCTCCCGAAAATAAAATATCTGGTGCAATTGCTCCTTTTTTCATTGCACGATAAAACTCCAATTGTTTTGCTAAATCAATATTTAGTGTACATCCATTTTGTGTTAATGCTTTAACTGCCAAATATTCTGATGCTTTATATAAACTGTGTTTTTCAAAATAATCAAATAAATACTTAGTCATTTCATTAAATAATATTTCATTTTTTGAAATACTTTTCAATATATAATCGGTTGACAAATTCATACCATTAAAAATAGAATCAAGAGCCATCCCACTGTTTTCTAATAACCAATATTGGCTTTCAATTGCATCTCTTAATAATCCGCTTTTATAAAATCTCGAATCTGCATAATCAATATTTCGAAACGCAGATATTGTAGCAGGTATTTCGTTGGCTTTAAATTGCGCTACAGACGATACAGCACTTATTAATTTACGAAGTGGTAAATACCAACTCACATATGATTTAGCAGGTAAATTAGAAAGAAAATCGAGGTCTTGTTTTTTAATTCTTTGTACTTCTAACGCAATTGTTTGTAGGGGTATTTTTTCATTAGAAAAAAGTGGTTCTTCTTGATATTTTTTTTGCAAATATCCCCACGCGCTTAATGCTTGTTCACGCTTGGCGTGCTCAGTTGCATAATTCACAAAGTTTTTATTTTCATTACCATTAATTACCAATATGCTTTCTGGCACACTTAACATCTCTCCTTTTAGTTCAATTTGCTCTTTAGCAAGCACAACAAAATATGGTTTATTATCTGCTGAAGAAATATAGCCCATTCCAAAATCTTTTTCGGAATATTTTAATGAAAAAAATCCTTGATTTGAAATTACAGTACTATCAATTTTATATATCCCTAATCCATTAAATCCAACTAATCGAATAATTTGTCCCTTGAGTGAAGAGAAATTACCCGAAAGTTTATTCTGGCAATAAGAATTCATTGCAATTAAAACAAAAATTAAAAAAGAATTGATGCGTTTAAATTGCATTTGAATTAAATGTATTATTTTTTAAAATCAGAGGATTAAAAACATAAATTTATTAGTCTTTAATACATCGAACAGTAAATCCCCAAGCACGGTTAAAAGCATCAGAGCCTTTACCGCCATTACCAAAATATACCCGATACGCATTAGTTCCACTAATTGTACTTGTCCAAAAACTACCCCATTCACCTATAACCACAATTGAACCACTACCAGAACTTCGATCTCCTTGCATAGTTACTTTTAATTGAGAAGCAAAAGCTTGAGTTATATTTGTCCAAGATGCACTTTCATTATCCCATTCTACCTTGGTAGGAACTCTAAACCCAGAAGGGCAAGGGTTATTTGCACCATTAATACCTTGCCACAAATTGTCATTATTAGTAGTTCTCCAATCGCCTCCATTTAAAATAAATAAAGCATTTCCTGGTTGGTCACTTGAAGATTGCGAAGATGTAGTTGAAGAAGACCTTAACTGATGTCCATCAGTTCCACGGCCCCATTGGTATAAATCACCAAATGCTTGTGCATCTGTTGAACTAGTTGCAACCTGTGATGCACCTAGGTTACGATCCATCCAAGTTTTACCTGTTGCTGTTGTAACTTCAGGAGTTGAAACTACTGAAGTTGCAAATGTTATTTCATTTCCATAATTAGTTCCACTACTATTTGTTGCATATGCTTTAACATAATAAGTAGTTGATGATGTTAGTCCCGTTAAATTAGCAGAAAAACTACCCGTACCAGTTCCATTCGTTGTTTTAGTTGATAATGCTATTGTTGGGTTTGTGGATGTATTCCAAACAACACCTCTTGCCGTAATTGCCCCTCCTCCATCACCTGTAATGTTTCCACCGCTTGTGACAGTTGATGCTGTAATACTTGATGCAGCTGTAGTTGATGCAACTATTGGCAATTGTGTTAAAGCTGTTCCACCAATCATATTTACCCAAGCTGTTCCATTATAAAATTGAGGCTCTCCACCATTACCTCCACAATTAGTACAATAAATTATTAAGCCTGTTGCTGGAGATGATATAGCTTGTTTCTGAGCATATGTCATCCTTGGTGGTAAAAACCCTTGAGTGGTTGATGTAACATCTAGCTTAGCTGATGCATTAGGACTGTTTGTTCCAATACCTACTTGTGCAGTAATATTTGTTGTAAATATTACAAGTATAAAAAATGATGTGATATTTTTTATTATTTTTTGCATTTTATGATCTTTAATATTTTATTCTAATGATACATGATTGATTCTGATATAACTCTTTTTGATTTTTTATGTAATAAGCGTGTTTTAAATTGTTAAACATATAAATAGTTAAAAAGAACGAATGGCTCGAACATATACTCCTCCGGCACCCTTATTTGCAACGTTCTGTTGACCATAGGTAGTAGGGCCCGACATAGAGAAGTTCATCCCGAAATAATGGTACCAAGCGTATAAGCCTTGGTTCTCAGTTGAACTCCAATAGGTATTTGACGCACCAAAACCACCAATTGCAACTCTATTTAAAAACAATTTATTCAACTCATCTTTACTTGGAAGATACCAATCTGCATATCCACCGCTAGTATAATTTGCTGCTAGTGATGCCGCTATCGGTCGAGTTGCACAACCAAGTAATATTGCTGCAGTATTTGCTGCACCTGTTCCAATTGCAGTGTTAGTAGATATTGAAGTTGCATCACATCCCCATTCAACAGATCCTTGGTCTGAAGCTGCTGCAATTAAGCCATGTTGAACATTAGCATCATAACCCTGATCGCCAGAAACTAAAATATAAGCAACTTTACCACCTTGGTATGAATCTCCAATTATTAAAAATGTAAAACTTATTTGTGTTCCATAAACAGTATTTACAGCATTTGTGGCATATGCACGTACATAATAAATTGTACCTGCTGTTAAACCTGTAAGATTACTCGTATAGGTGCCTGTTGTTCCAGCATCAGTAGTTTTGGAATCTGAAGTAGTTGGATTTAGACTTGTACTCCAACATACCCCTCTAGCTGTAATTGCACTTCCTCCATCACTTGTAATGTTTCCACCGCTT
>JBAXPJ010000094.1:0-9412 GCA_037132335.1 Sediminibacterium sp.
AATATTTTAATTATCATGTCGGATGAATTATCGGCAGAATCAATGAGTGCTAATTTGGGCAGCAAATATTTAAAAACACCGAATATGGATTATTTGGCAAAAAATGGAGTAAGCTTTACCAATGCTTACTGTGCCAATCCATTATGTATTCCTTCGCGCAGTTCCTTATTTACAGGACGCTATCCGCATGAAATGGGTATTCAATCTAATGCAGAAAAAAACAACGACCCAATTGAGTTTCCTACAATGGGTACTATTTTTAAAAATGCAGGATACGAAACGGGTTATGTAGGAAAATGGCATTTGCCTTATAGTAGAGTGGAGCCTGAAACACATGGGTTTAATTATCTGCCAAATAAAAAAGGAAATGGAGACGATAGTTTGTCACCCATTTTAGCAACAGAATTTTTAAATACAAAACGTACCAATCCATTTTTATTAGTGGTTTCTTTTATGAATCCACACAATATTTGTCAGTGGGCTAGGGGCGATAAATTACCCGACGGTCCTATTGGTACACCACCTCCTGCAGACCAGTGCCCACCGCTAAGACCTAATTCGAAACCATCAAAAAACGAAACAGATATTATGCAATTAATGCGTACTTCTTTTCAAGCAAGTGATGCATTTCCTGTAGGTGATTTTTCGGATGATAAATGGCGACAATATATTTGGGCTTATTATCGACTGATTGAAAAAGTAGATGCTGAAATAGGAAAAGTGCTAGACGCATTGCGTGCTTCTGGGCAAGATAAAAATACGTTGATTGTATTCACTGCCGACCACGGCGATTGCCAAGGTGCGCACCACTGGAACCAAAAAACAGTTTTTTATGAAGAAGCTGCTAAAGTGCCTTTCATTTTTAATTACAATGGCCTGAAACCTGCTAAATCAAATGCAATGATTCAAACTGGAACAGATTTGTTGCCAACATTATGTGAGTTTGCTGGAGTGCCATTGCCCAATAAAACACGTGGTATTGGTTTGAAGAAAATTTTAACAGGTGCTGCAACAACAATAGATCGCAAATTTGTAGTGGTATCGGATCATTTGGTTCAAGGTGCAGCTGTGAATGGTAAAATTCCAATGCCCGAAGGACGCATGATACGTAACCAACAATTTAAATATTGGATCTACAACGAAGGAATGCAAAGAGAAACTTTGTACGATATTAAAAACGATCCCTACGAATTGGTGAATTTGGCGAATGACCCAAAATACCAAACTGCATTAAAAGATTGTAGAGCACAATTAATGGAATGGGCTGTAAAAAATAAGGATCCTTATATAAACAACTTGGTTAAATAATTACCACTATGAAATTGAATCAACATTTTAGAAAAATATTCATTGCATTTTTTTTATTGTTTGCATCTGTTTTGCAAGCACAAAAAAAACCGAATGTAATTATCATTTATTCAGATGACCAAGGTGCTATCGATTTAAATTGTTATGGGTCGAAAGATTTAGTAACACCCAATATTGATAAACTTGCAAAGAGTGGTACGATGTTTACGCAGTTTTATGCGTCTCCTGTTTGTTCGCCTTCTAGGGCATCACTACTTACAGGTCTTACGCCGCAGCGAGCAGGTTTACCTGGGAATGCTTCTGAAGCCAATGATGCAGTTGGTATGCCGGGCGATCGATACACCATGGCCGAAATGTTTAAAGGTGCAGGTTACCAAACAGCACATATTGGTAAATGGCATTTGGGCTATAAACCAGAAATGAGCCCCAATGCACAAGGCTTCGATTATTCTTTCGGACATATGGTTGGTTGCATTGATAATTATTCGCATTTCTTTTACTGGGCAGGACCTAATAAGCACGATTTGTATCGCAATGGAAAAGAAGTGTTTTATCCTGGCGAATATTTTCCAGATTTAATGCTAAAAGAAGCAGGTCAATTTATGGAGAAGAATAAGCAAAATCCTTTCTTCTTATATTTTGCTATTAATATGCCGCACTATCCATACCAAGGAGATCCTAAATGGTTGGAGTATTACAGAGCCAAAGGAGTTACTTATCCTAGAGATTTATATGCTGCATTTGTATCTACACTAGATGATAAAATTGGTTTGTTATTAAAAAAAGTAAAAGACTTGGGCCTTTCAGAAAACACCATCATTATTTTTCAATCAGACAATGGCTATTCTACCGAAGAACGCGCACATTTTGGTGGAGGTAATGCGGGTATCTATCGTGGTGCAAAAGCTTGTTTGTTTGAAGGAGGCATAAGAGTACCATCAATGATAAGTTGGCCAGGAAAAATTCCATCTAACCAAGTGCGGGATCAGTTTTCTGTAAATACCGATTGGTTTCCTACGCTAGCAGAATTATGCCATATAAAAATAGACAACAATAATTTAGATGGAAAGAGTTTAATGCCCGTTATTAAAAATTCAACTACTGCAACAGCGCATCTAGATGGTTATTGCTGGGCTTTTAAAAAGATGTGGGTTGCAAGAAAAGGCAAGTGGAAATTATTAGGGAATCCAGTAGACACTAGTAATAAAGGAGAATTAACTGATAACGATACCTTGTTTTTAGTTGACCTAGAGAGTGATCCATCAGAAAAAATAAATCTCGCTACAAAATATCCGGAAATTGTTTTAGCACTAAAAAAACAATACCAAGAATGGGAAAATCATAATAAGCAATATTAATATAGCAGAATACATGAAGAAGAAATTATTTGCTTTTGTTGTAACTGCTTTTATGTTGATTGGAACTATTCGTTCGCAACAAATACAAGTAAGTAAATCTACCATTGATGCCCCTTATCCAAAGATTCGTGTTTATACTACACCTTCAAGAGGCGAGACTCCCTTATTTAATTCACCAAGTTTTCAGTGGCCTTCAACAAAGAAAGCAACCTATAGTATAAGGCTATCTATGTTGAAAGACTTTAATAGTAATTTGATTGAAAAAACAGGAATACCTTTTGCCATTTTTAATCCGCACAAAGAATTGGAACTAGGTAAATGGTATTGGCAATATAAAACAAATGGTGGCGCATGGAATGCAATAGATTCATTTTTAATTACTGCTGCTACAAGAAAATTTCAAACACCTGCAATTCAAATAGTAAGTGCTGGAATTCCACAAGAACATCCTAGGGTATTGGTGCAAAAGAAAAACTTACTAGCGTTTAGAAAAACTGCTGCACTATATAAAGAAACTGCATTAATTATTAAGGAAGCAAATAGCTATTTGAACAAACTTGCTCCAAAAGAATCCATCACAGTTCCCACATTTACTGGAAAGGATGATTTAGAGAATGAAAAAATTGCTATGATTGCTGGCAAGTTTGCAGGAGGGGATATACAGAAAGTAATTCTTGCATTATCACAAGCCTATGTTTTAACTGGTGATACTATTTATGCAGCTACGGCAAGGGATTGGATGTTAGCAATTTCTACCTGGGATCCTAACGGTTCTTCAAGTACCAGTAATTTTGGAGATGGTAGTATCATGTCGTCATTAGCAATTGGTGTGGATACTTTTTGGGATTTATTAAGCCCTTCCGATAGAAAAAAAATTATTGAGCAATCAACTGTTCGAGCAAAGAAATTTTATACGCAGTGGATAGGTCAAGTGGAGAGTCGTTCTTCATCAATGCATGTTTGGCAACATATTATGCATAACCTTTTGCAAACCTCATTGGCTTTGCAAAACGAAGTGCCTGAGGCAAAAAAATGGTTAGAATATATTTATGAAATTTGGATTGCACAATCTCCAAAAATGGCAGAAGAAGATGGGGCTTGGTTTAATGGCACTTCTTATTTTGGAATGAATACACTTACCTTGATTGACATCCCCTATATTTTTAATAGCCTAACTGGGGTTGATTTTATGGGCTCTCCTTGGTTTAAAAACAACGCGCGTTGGTTAAGCTATTCTTTTCCACCAAATTCAATTTCAGACGGATTATGCAATGATGGCGACAAATACGCTGCGCCCAATATCAATTATGCGGGTTATACCGATGCGTTGGCCCGTTTGTTTAATGATCCTTATGCTGCATGGTATTCGAAAACCATTGCCAATAGTGTAGGTAAAGATATTGCAGAAGATCCTGAATTTAGGTGGTTCAGATTACAGAAAGGTTTGCAATTAAAATTGCCAGTGATTGCACCGAATTTGAAATTTCCAGAAGCGGCTATTTTTCCTGAAATAGGTGTTGCGTATATGCATACATCTGTTCAAAATGCCAAAACCGATTTGATGTTATCGTTACGGAGTAGTCCTTTTGCATCATTATCGCATACACACGCAGATCAAAACACTTTTAATATTGCCTACGGAGGGAAAAGACTTTTTTACAATTCAGGATATCGCCCGGCAATGGGTGACCCACATTTTTTAGCTTGGTATAAACATACACAAGGGCATAATGGCATATTAATAGATGGGAATGGTCAACCTTTTAGTGATGGTTCTTATGGATTGATTCCAAGATTTATTCATGGCGAACAAATTTCATACGCAGTAGGAGATGCATCGAAAGCTTATGCAGGAATGGTTGAAGGAGAAAAAGTAAACCACGGTATGCAATTGTATAAAAGACATTATATCATGCTTCGTCCTTCAATAATTATTATATACGATGAATTAGAAGCCGACCATGCTGCGCAGTGGACTTGGTTATTACACAACGATAAAAGTTTAATAATTGATTCGATTAACAAAACAATTTCCGCTCAAAATGAGGCTGCAAAAGCGCAAGTGTCTTTGTTTGCATCAAGCCCAATTAATTTTAAAGTAACCGATCAGTTTTCTGTTCCTGTAAATAATTGGACCAATAAAATTAGCGAAGACGGTGATACTTTAAATTATGTTAATCAATGGCATTTTAAAGGAGCGTCTCAACAAAAAATAGCCAAGATGCGCTACTTGGCAATTATACAAGTCAAGCCAGATGGGCGTTTCGAGAAAGTATTGTCTAGCGAGAATCAAGGTTTGATTGCTATTGGCCATTGGCGAATAAGTGCAGAAATGGATGCAACAAAGCCAGCAAAAATTCAATTACATAATACTGAAAATACCGTTGCTTTTGTTTCTAGTGGAACGCTTGCCATGCAACAGAAAAAATACCATTCAAAAGATAATAGCAGTGCTAAGTTGGTAGAGCTTATTAAAGGGAAAATAGTGTACCAAGAAGTACATGATAGTATACCTGCTTCAATAAAAAAATGTTCATTAAAAATAAATCAGTTATAAAATAAAAACCTATGCTACGATTTTTTAAAATAAGCATGTTTGTTAGTTTAAGTTTGTTTGGCTTGATGGCCTTTCGCGCTTTTTCAGACAAACCCAAACCGAAGCCTAATTTTATTTTCATTTTAACCGATGATTTAGGATGGACGAGCAGTTCGCTTTTAATGAATAATAAAATCCCTAATTCTAAAAGTGATTTTTACGAAACACCACAGATTGAAAAATTAGCGTCGAAGGGAATGCGTTTTTCAAATGGCTATGCGCCATGTGCTTTGTGTTGCCCTACTAGGCGTAGTATTCAATTCGGACAAACTCCTGCGCGTCAGGGCGATTTGTTGTTTAAAGAAAATTATCACCCAGACTTTAAAAAAGTAACTTCTATTCCACAGTTGCTAAAATCAATTTCTCCCGATTATAGAGCGGCCCATTATGGCAAATGGGATTTAAGAGCCGATCTTTTTCCAGAAGAAATTGGTTACGATGAAAGTGATGGTAATACAGGTAATTCTAATGGCGATATGAATTCTTCCAAAGACACAAAATGGACGGATTTGTTTTTAAACAATGATCCTAAAAGAATAGAAACAATTACTGCTCGTGCACTCAATTTTATGCGTAGGCAAGTTAAATCGGGCCATCCATTTTATATGCAAGTATCACACTATGCTACACATGTTGATTTTCAAACCAAGGAAAAAACCTACGAAAAATACCAACAAAAAAAGAAAGGTGAAATACATGATAATGCAGGTTTTGCAGGCATGTTAGAAGATTTAGACACAGGTATTGGAAAAATAATGGATCAAATTGATTCGCTAGGCATTGCCGATCATACCTATCTTATTTTAATGGCAGACAATGGTGCAGTTGAATTTATTCCTCCAGTTAAAAACAAATTCGATCATCCATCTAGTTTTGCAAAGCATACTAATAGTTATCCGCTACGTGGTGGAAAATGGACTTTATACGAAGGGGGAATTCGCGTACCATTCATTGTAATAGGCCCAGGTATTCAGGCAGGTTCGCAGTGTGATGTGCCTGTAACTGGTTGGGATATTTTACCTACGCTCAGTAGCCTTGCAGGCAATACAAAACCATTGCCTCCCAATTTAGATGGCACTAGTTTTAAACCTTTATTAGAAAAAGGGAATACTGCAAATTATAAGCGAGTAGATGATGCATTGATTTTTCATTATTTTGGAAAACCACATTCTGCTATAAGAGTAGGAGACTATAAATTAATTAAGTTTTGGAATTTGAAAAAAACAGAACTCTATAATTTAAAAGATGATTTAGGAGAATTAAATGATTTATCAAAAACACAACCCGAAAAATTAAAAGAATTAGATACAAGGTTGATGGCCTATTTAGAAAAAGTACACGCAGAAATATTATATCCACCAAAAAACGGAAAACTAAAATCAAAAAATAAAGAGTCCGACGATTAATTCGGTAAACAATATTCTTTATAATAAATTAAATTTTTATGAAATCATTTTTTTCCATTTTAACCATTCTTATATTTCTATCAAATATTAATGCGCAAAGCATTCCTCGCCCTGAATATCCACGTCCACAGTTTGAAAGAACCGATTGGGTAAATTTAAATGGCGAATGGTCTTATACTTTTGATTTTGGAAAATCGGGTCTGCAACATAATTTCCAAAAATCAACAGGATTTAAAGACAAAATCATGGTTCCTTTTTGTCCGGAGAGTAAATTGTCTGGCGTAGGTTATACCGATTTCATTGATGCCATGTGGTATCAAAGAAGTCTAACAATTCCAAAAGCCTGGGATGGTAAAAAGTATATCCTACATTTTGGTGGGGTAGATTACCAAAGTGCTTTATACATAGATGGTGTATTGGTTGGTCGACATTTTGGAGGTACTGTTTCCTTTAGTTATGATATTACAAAATTTGTTACAGCAGGCAATACGCATAATTTAGTGTTATCGGTTATTGATGATGTACGTTCTAAACACCAACCAGCAGGAAAGCAATGCCTGGCTTTAAATTCGGAAGGTTGTAATTATACGCGTACAACAGGTATTTGGCAAACAGTTTGGATGGAAGCCGTTGCGCAAAATGGTATTAAAGATTGCTATGTGGTACCAGATTTAGACAATAGTAAATTTAGTTTTCAGCCCCAATTTTATAGTGTAGCGCGCGGCATGAAATTCAAGGTTAAAATATTAGATGGCAATAAAGTAATTGCACAACAAGAAATAATGGCTGGCGACAATATAGCTAACAGTATAGTCATTCCTAAAGCAAAAACATGGTCTCCTGAATCTCCTTTTTTATACGATGTAGTATATCAAGTAATTGATCAAAATAATATTGTAACCGATGAAGTAAAAGCTTATGCAGGTATGCGTAAAATTCATATTGAAGGGAATAAAATTTTCTTAAACAATCAACCGATTTTTTTAAGATTTGTGTTAGACCAAGGGTTTTATCCTGATGGAATATGGACGGCTCCTAATGATGCGGCTTTGAAAAACGATATCCAACTTTCAATGGATGCAGGTTTTAATGGTGCGCGCTTACACCAAAAAGTATTTGAAGAAAGATTTCATTACTGGGCCGATAAAATGGGTTATTTAACTTGGGGTGAATCTTCTAGCTGGGGAATAGACAATAACGATATTGAGTCTGCAAGAAATATGTTGAGTGAATGGAGCGAAATAGTTCGAAGAGATAGAAACTATCCATCAATTATTGCTTGGACGCCTTTCAATGAAACTGATGGAGGTATTCAGCACAATAGAATGATAGCTGATGCGTATGCGCTAACAAAAACAATTGATCCTACACGCCCTGTAAATGATGCTAGTGGCTATTTTCATGTAATCACTGATTTGTATACTTCGCATAATTACGAACAAAATCCCGATTCATTATTTAAGCAACTAAGCCCTTCCAAAAAAAGCCCCGTATTTATTAATAACAAAAAACAAATAGCCTACGGTGGCCAGCCTTATTTATTAGATGAATATGGTGGAATTAAATGGGTTGCAGGCAATGCATTTGCGGTTAATTCTTGGGGATATGGAGATGGTCCAAAAACCTTAGATGCCTTTTATGATCGATTAGAAAAGTTAACTAATGTAATTTTAAGTATAGAAAATATGTCGGGCTATTGTTATACGCAGTTAACAGACGTAGAGCAAGAACAAAATGGTATTTACAATTACAATCGAACAAAAAAATTCGATATGAATCGTATTAAAACCATATTTAGTAAACAACCAGCATCATTTTTAAAATAACAACTGAATCATTTATTCAAACAATATGAAAATAAAATCATTTTTCTTTTTAAAGTTAATACTCATTTGCTTTATTAATAGTGCCATTGCACAAACTGATATTTCTTTTAAATTTTCAGTGTTGGTTTCTCCTCAAATGAAACAGCAATTTGTAAAAGGTGGTCGTTTGCTTTTTCATTTAACTAGTGTAAATGATAAAGAGCCAAGAACTAGTTCTCAAGTGACTATTGGCGTAACACCAACAGACTGGGATGGTGCTAATAGTTTTACAATTGACACTAAAAATAAAAATGTATTAATTAATGGAATAGATAAATTAAAAAATCATTTAGCAGAAAAATACTATTGTCAAGTAGTTTATAAACAAAATATCACTGATGGCAATGAAAATGTAGCAGGTAATTTATTTAGTAATGTTGATTCATTTACATTGACAAATAAAGTAAAATCTACGCTTAGTTTACAATCTATAATTCCTTCGAATGTTATTATAGAACATCGTTTTGTAAAATCAGTAGAAATAACTAGTAAGTATTTGTCGGAATTTTTTGGAAGTCCACGTAAATTAAAAGCGGCTGTTTTATTGCCTTCTGGCTACTTCGACAATCCTAACAAAGAATATCCTATCTGTTATCGAGCGCCAGGATTGAATGGCAGGGCCACTGCTGTCAATGGAATGATGGGTCGTAAAGATTTTACTGATTGGTGGTTTTCAAAAGAAGCACCGCAAGTAATTTATGTTTTCTTAGATTCACAAGGACCTTATGGTGATAGTTATCAAGTAGATTCTGAAAACAATGGACCTTGTGGCAAAGCACTTACAGAAGAATTGATACCTACCATTGAAAATTTGGTACATTATCAACCAACATCAAAAAAGCGTTACTTAGCTGGAGCTTCAACAGGTGGTTGGATTGC
>JBAXPJ010000095.1:0-8873 GCA_037132335.1 Sediminibacterium sp.
TAATGCTTTATTTATCTATTGAATACACCAATACTTGAAAAGATCCTGGAATCATTTTTGGTCGGCCTTTTGATCCGTCTGCTGCAGGTGCTTCATAATCGGCAGTTGGTAAATACAATTTATGTGATTTTGTATCTATGGTAATTGTGCGTGCTCCTTTTTTACTTACTAGGGTTTCTACTACTTTAAAAGTGTTTTTATCTACTTCCTTTACAACGGTAATAGTACCCTCTCCATTAGATGTAAATACTAGTTTTGATGCTGGATCAAACGCAGCACCATCGCATCCTTCGCCAGTTGGAACTTGTGCTACAATTTTACCATTAGTGGCATCCATCACTACCAATAATTTTTCGCATGTTGCAAATAATCTTTTGGTAATTGGGTCAATTACCAAACCTGTAGGACCTTCTCCTGGAGCCAAACTCCAATGAGCCAATACTTGATTTTTTTGTAAATCGATGGCTACTATTTCGTTTTTATCTTCTGCATTAACAAACACTTTTCCGGCATTGTCGCTTACAATGGTTTCTAATTTAGAACCACCAACGGCAATGGTTGCAACTACTGCATCGTTAGTTGGATCTATCACAGTAATATCTCCACCAGTATGGTTGCTGGTAAGAATTTTTTTGGTGAATGCATCATACATAATCCAATCTGGATTTTTTCCGGTAGCCACTTGACCAAGTGTTTTTCCTGTAGACAATTCAAATACAGTAACATTATTTGTTCGGCCATTACTAGTATATCCTTTGTTTAAAGCAGGTACAAATGCAATACCATGAACGCCTGTTGTATTTAAAATAACGCCCAAAGAATCGCCAGTATTTTTATCTAAAATATTTACTTGCATTCCGTGAGAGAGGTACAGTTTATTAGACGACTCATCTACTGCTGGATAATCCCATCCACCCAAACTAGCCACATGAAAAGTATTGCTTAATTTATACCCTGTTGGTTTTTGAGCATTGATTTGTGTAACTGAAATAATTAGCGCTGCTAATACAGTTAATTTGAGTAAGGCTTGTTTCATGTTTAAATATTAGTGATAAAAAATGTATTACAAGTTGTTGTATTAATCTTTTGCTACTTTTAAGAATTTGCCATTTGAATCAAAAAGAATATCCTTGCCTTTTATTGCTGCTTCATAATTTAAGCTTCCATCGGCATAAATTATTTTTGCTGCTCCTACTAATTCTTTCCCTTTATAGTTTACTTTCATGTAATTGATAATCTGTGGCATTAGGGATGAAACTTTAAGCTCAGTTTCTGTTTCTAACACTTTTCCTTTCTCGTCAATTACAGCCGACATTTTATTGCCACTCTGTATAAAAGTTACTTCATAATTTTTTTCTTCTTTTTCCCATTTAACATCAGTTACATTATTAAATGCTTTAGTAAAAGCTGCTTTTGTTGCGGCTGGTATATTTTTTTGAGCAATCCCAACAAAAGAAACCAACATTAATACTAGCGTAATGAAATTTTTCATGTTTTTGTTTTTTAATTAAATTATTCTCAAACTTAAACTAACATTTTGTAGCAATTCTGAATTTATGCTAGCTGTTTTTTGTGCCGATACAATAATCGAATTAAACTGGGTAAAACAATTAATAGCAAAGGCATGGCAATAATGAATCCACCAATTACGGCAATGGCTAATGGTTGGTGCAATTGTGCGCCTGTTCCAATTCCTAAAGCAATGGGCATCAATGCAATAATAGCACCAAATGCGGTCATCAGTTTAGGACGCAGCCTTGTAGAAATTGAATAGATAATGGCTTCGTCTACATTATGATTGGTTTTTAAAGATTCTTTGAATTGCAAGAAAGTAAAAATGGCATTCTCTCCAATAATTCCCACAATCATAATTAAACCAGTATAACTACCCACATTTAAAGCGGTATGGGTAAAATATAATCCCATATAACTTCCGCTAATTCCTAATACTGCAATTAATAAAATGACAAATGCAATTTCAAAATCTTTGAATAAAAATAGTATCACACCAAACACCAATAAACTAGCGGCAATTAAAATGATTAACAATTCTTTGAATGACTTTTGTTGTTCTGCATAAGATCCGCCATAAACAATGGCATAGCCTTGCGGTAACACAATATTTTGTTGGATAGATGTTTGAATTTCTTTTATCACACTACCTAAATCTCTATTTTCTAACCTTGCTGTAATAACACCCATTGATTGCAAATCTTCTCTTTCAATTTCGGCATCGCCGCTATTAATTTTTACAGAAGCCAATTGGTTAATTGGATGCAATTTTCCATTGGGTAAAAAAATGGGTGTTTTATTAAAATCCGCCACACTAAAGGATTTGCTTCCTGGATAGATTAAACGCAAATTAGTGAGTTGGTCTTTATCATATACTGTTCCAACTAAATTTCCTTCTAAGCTCGATTGCAACTGGTATTGCAAATTAGCAGGCGAAATGCCATACTGTGCAAGTGCTGTTGAATTTGGTTCTATATTAATTGACGGACCTGCAATTACAATGCCATCAAACACATCGGCAGTTCCTTCCACCTTACTAATTAGTGCCGCAATTTTTTTAGACAATACTTGCAACTTGGCTTGGTCATTGCCAAATACTTTTACTTCAATGGGTTGAACGGAGGTCATTAAATCGCCCAACATATCGCCAATTACTTGACCAAAATCAATACGCAGTGCGGGTTGTGTAGATTCTACTTGTTTACGAATATCACTAATAACCTCTTCGGTAGTTTTTGTTCGATGTTTGTTTAGCTGAATTAAATAGTCTCCGCGATTAGGCTCTGTTATAAAAAAGCCCATTTGCGTTCCTGTTCTTCTGCTATAAGTGGCCACTTCAGGAACTTTCACCAATATTTTTTCAACCTCTCGCAACATTCTATCTGTTTCTTCTAGTGATGTGCCGGGAGGTGAATTATAATCAAGCACAATACTACCCTCATCCATTTCAGGTAAAAATCCGGTTTCTAATTTTGGAAAGATGGTATACACAGAATAGCCTAATGCTGCAATGATTAAAAAACTCAAATATGGTTTTTTAATAAAAAATCCTACCCAACGCTGTGTAGATACTTTTTGTGAAGTGATGATTTTTTTATTAGAAACCTTGTGTGGTTTATTTGTAAACAATAAATAGATGATGGGTAACATTATCCAAGTAACAAAAAACGAACAGATTAAAGTAATGATCATCGTATTGGTCATCACTTTAAAATAAGCACCTGCTACACCACTCATTAATACAAAGGGAACAAAAATTACAATGGTGCTTAATGAAGAACCCACCATGGCTGGAAATAAATAATGGATGGCTTTTTTTACCACTGAATTACTTGGTTCATCTGGATTTTCTTCGTGGGTTCGATGAATCTGTTCTACCACAACTATTGCATCATCTATTATTAAACCAATTGCCGCTGCTAATGCACCAAGCGTCATGATATTTAGTGTTTGCCCCATGGCGTATAAACAAATAACAGACAAACACAAAATCACCGGTATGGTAATTAAAATAACAGTACTGGCTTTTAAAGAACGCAAAAATAAAATAGCTACTAAAATGGCCAAGCCCAATCCTACAAACAAACTATCGGTAACACTTTTTATACTATCTCTTACAAAATCTGCTTGCACATAAAATGGCTGAATCGTAACATCTTTTGGAATAATTTTTTTAAGTGCTTGTAATTTTTCATCCATCTTATTACTCAATTCCACTAGGTTGGCATTGGGTTGTTTAATTACTGCTAATAGTATTCCTTCTTTACCATTTGCATTGATTTTGATATACTCTTTTGCTTCTTGAATTTGTACATCAGCAATGTCTTTTAATAGTACAATACGTTTGCCATTGTTGCTTAAAACAATATTACCCAATTGTTCTTTAGACGTAATAGCTGCATCAGTTATGGTTAAATACAATAATCGATAGTCTGATAAATATCCATTCGATTTTATAAAATTCGTTTGGCTCAGTGCAATATTCAACATATCAGGCGTTATGCCAAGTGTGCTCATTTTTTGAATATCCAATACCACCCAATACTCTTTTGACTTTCCGCCAATCACCCTAATTTCCGATACACCTTCTACTTGCGATAAAAATGGTTTGATGGTATACAAAGCCAATAGTTTCATTTCAATTGGCGATCGGGTTTTACTTTCTAATGAGAATCCTGTGATGGGTAAAATAGAAGGATTCATCCGCTCTACTGTTATTTGCACATCGGGCGGAAGCGTGTTTTTTATTTCATTGATTTTCGATTCTATTCTTTGCTGACTAATATCAATATCAGCCGACCAATCCATATAAGCAGAAATTTCGCAAGTACCCCTGCTAGTAGTGCTTCTAATGCGTTGCAAGTTGGGAACTTGTTTAACTGCATTCTCTAATTGACGCGTAACGGTCTTCATCATTTTCTTAACAGGTAACTGACCTGCATCGGCAATGATTTTAATTTTTGGAAAAGTAATTTCCGGAAAGAGTGCAGTTTGTAATTTGCTATACGAAAAGAATCCGCCCAATATGATGATAACCACCAATACTGAAATAGGATTTTTATGACTAGAAAGAAAATTGTGCATGTTGGGCAATTATTGGTTGATGATTACTTTAGCCGTATCGGGCAATCCATAATTTCCGGTGAGTAAAATTTTATCGGTCAACTTCAATGCTGGTGAAAGAATTTCAATATTAGTGGCGTTTTCAATTCCTTTTTTGATGGGCACTTTCACTGCAGTAGCACTATCTATTAATTGCATGATCCAAAATTCACTTTGCACTTCATCCGACAGTACCGCCGATTTTAAAACAGAGATAGTGTTTGAAGTTGCTTTTTTTACCAAATACACTTTAGCAATTAAATTTTCTGGAATTTGTTTTGATGTATTTACTCGAATCACAAAGTTTTGCGTTTGCGAAACAGGATCAACCGTTGGTAATGCGTTAGACACATCACCGTTTAAAATACTGCCATCTGGTAAATGCAATTGTAAAGACTGGTTATTGTGTAAATAAGGCGTTAATTCGTAAGGAAGGTCTAATAAAAAAACAAAGCTCTTGGTATCGGTAATAGTAGCAATTTGTTCGCCATCTTGTACATAGTCTCCAGCTCTATAATTCAATTGAGAAATAAAACCAGTGCCTGGAGATTTAATAGTAATCACACCATTAAAATGCAATGAACTATCTAGTTGGTGTAGGGTGTTACCCAAACTCTGTGCTTCTTTTGTTTTTACCACAAATAATACATCGCCTTTATTTACATACTTACCCAAGCTGATAGCTACATCTTGTAAATAACCATTTGCCGATGATTTTACATTGGTTTTTAATTGAAAAGCCGACACTGCATTTACAATGGCTATTTCATTCATATTCCCTTTTATAGGATTGGTAATGGTAACAGGCGTGCGACCTTCTTGTACTTTCTCTTCTGCAATTTCAGTATTTGCGGAATTGCTTTTACAAGCACCCAAAAGCAATACAAAGGCTGCGGCAGGAACAATTAAATATTTTTTTAGCATAGGTTTTATTTTCTACTCCAGTAATTAATTTGGTTAATTAATTGTAATTGGGTGATGGTATTAAGCGTAAGATTATTTTTTATCGTTAAATAATTATTAATGGCTAAAATATAATCGGCCATATGCGCATCTCCGGTTTCAATTAATTTTTGATTGGCTTCAATTAGCGCTGCTGAAAAACTTAGTTGTTGATTGGTTTGAGCAATCAATTGTTGGGTGGCATGTAACTGTTGAAATAACTGTGCAATTTGTTGAGCATATTGTTTTTTAAAATAGTCGCGATAATCTTGTCGGCTTTGTTCTGCTATAGAAATTTTATCGTGTTGCATTTTCTTTTGCTTGCCATCATAAATGGGTACAGTAATATTAACGCCTACACTTATTCCAAAGTTTTTATAGGCTTCTGGTGCAAAAGAACTTAAATAACCACCGTCTCCATATAGATTCACTTTTGGTTTGTAAGAAAAGTCAATTAGTGCATTGGAGTTTTTTAAACGCAAACTATCTGTTCGGTATTGTTGGTAAAAAATAGACGTTTCAGCTTCTGGTATTACAGCTAATTCAATTGTTGGTTTTTGTAAAGCAACTGCTGTAGTATCTTTTAGTGCACACAAATAATTGAGTGAAGAAAAATCGTTTTGATACTGCACAGTTAACTGGCTAATTAAAAATTCTTGTTGTTGCATGGTGACTAAGAAACTCAAATAATCTGTTTGCCGATAAACTGTTTTTTCTGTAAGATTTTTTAAAACGGATTGTTGCTTTTTAAAAATGGCTAACATCTCTTTGTTATATGTCAATTGCAACCAATCGCCATAAGCCGTAATGTATTGGGCTATGATAGATCTCTTTAATTCTTGTTCGGTTATTTTACCATTGTTTTTTAATGATTCGTTTAGTAATTGAATAGCGGCTTGTTGGTTTTGAAGATTCTCTTTACTTACCAAGCGTTTTGAAACACTCATTAATTGACTAAAATTTGTGCCATTGGTAATAGCACCGTCGTATCCCCAGCCCCCAACTGTTGGTGCGTAATTACTATTGCTCACCGCATTTACTTGTGGTTGATATCCTGCAAGAATGCGCAAACTATCAATTAAATTAGATCGTTGCTGATTGCGGTAATCTTTTAATAATGGATTATTTTCTACGCCATTTTCAATAAAATAGGCCAGTGATTTTTCTTGTGCTTTTACGCCAATCACTAAGCCTAAAAAAATATATACAATCCAAATTTGTTTCATTGAATAACTATTTATTTAGAAAGACTGATGGTAAAAAAATGTTGTTGCTGGTGATATTTATATTCAATAACAAAGCCCGCAGCTAAGCATACCTCATAAACAATTGCCAAGCCCAAACCTGTGCTAGAATTATCGGAATGTTCTTTGTAAAAACGCTGAAAGATTTGACAAGTATTTAGTGCTTGGCCAATGGCAGTATTTGAAATAATTAAATTCGATTTAGTGAGTTCAATTTGAATTTTTCCGCCGTTAGGTGTATAACGAATGGCATTATTAAGCAAATTACTTACTAGTATTTCTGCCAAATGTTGGTGAAACGATATAATAACAGATTCAATACTAGTATTACAAATAATAAATTTTGAATCAATCAATTCTTGGCGCTCAGTAATTTTATTTTTGAGAATAGCATCTAATAAAACGGGTTCATTCAATACAAATTGTCGGTTCTCTAATTTAGTTAATAGCAACAATGATTGGTGTAATTTAGAGAGTCGTACACTAGCGTCTTCAATAGCCAATAATTGTTGAATTGTTTTTTCGTTACCCTCAGCATCTTGTAATAAGCTCTCTACTTTCGACCGAATGATGGCAAGCGGTGTTTGCATTTCGTGAGAAGCGTTTTCTGTAAAAGATCGAAGCGCTAAATAATCTTTTGAAATTCGCTCCGTCATGCTATTGATACTTTCGTTGAGCAAATTAATTTCATCAATAGGTTCTTTACTTAAAGCCAAAGGTTGTAAATGTGCCGCGTAATCTTTGATGCTATCAATTGTGGTATAAAAAGGCTTCCAAGTATTGGTAACAAGTTTTCGGTTAATTAAATAATTGAAAAGTAGCATCAGCCCAATCATGGCCATGGTTACTAAAATAATTAACTGCAATAAATCTTCTGTTTCTGCTTCTGATTTATTTACGGTGAATTGATAATACTGGTTATTTGCTTGTACAGAAAAAATTAGTTGGCGAATATATTCTTGTTCATTAATTTTTTTTAATGGTACTGTTTGTACAAATGCATTTGGCAGCAAAGCATTTATTTTAACTACTTCAATCCATTGGTTTTTGGTATTTTGAATGTCTGGCAATTGGTGGTGGCTATTTACATAATCAACCACTTCTTGTTTTTCCGACCAAAGGGTATCGTCTAGTTGGCGAATTAATACATATTGTAATACAAAATAAAAAGCCATGCTACCTACTAAAAAAATTAAAATAGTAGCAGAGATATTAATGCGGTTGTATTTGCTAAATAATTTCAATTTGCTTGCAGTTTATATCCTTCGCCATAAATTGATTTAATAGAATCTTCGCCACCCAATGCCATGATTTTTTTACGTAGATTTTTTATATGCGAATAAATAAAATCGTAATTATCGGCTAGGTCCATATCGTCGCCCCACAAGTGTTGTGCAATGGCATTTTTAGAAACAATTCTATTTTTATTAACGGTTAAAAATACCAATAGTTGGTATTCTTTTTGCGTTAGCTCTACCAACTGTTCATTAATTTTTACAGATTTGCCTTGGGTATCAATTTGAATATTACCAATTTGAATAAGGGCCTGTCCATGAAAACTTTTTCTACGTATAATTGCCGCAATACGCACACTGAGTTCCGATAAATGAAAAGGCTTCGACAAATAATCATCGGCACCCATTTCAATGCCGGCAATTTTATCTTCTAATGCCCCTTGTGCAGAAATAATAATTACACCATCGGTTTTGCGGTCTTTTTTTAGAATTTTAAGTAAGTCTAAACCAGATCCACCGGGCAACATAATATCTAAAATAATACAATCGTAATCGTAGAGTTCTATCTTTTCAAGTGCTGCCATATAAGTACTAACCGACTCGCATAAATATCCTGCGGCGGTTAAAAAGTCAACCATGGTTTGGTTGAGTAATACTTCGTCTTCAATAATAAGCAGCTTCAATAACTATTTTTTAATACAAAATAGCACATAAAATCTGTAGGAAAACTGATATTTGCTCAGGCCGATAAAACAATACGAATGAAGATCCTACCAATTGCATGTGTTTGCATACTGCTAAGCATTACAAGTATCGGCCAAGAAAAAGCCAAGAAAGT
>JBAXPJ010000096.1:0-8787 GCA_037132335.1 Sediminibacterium sp.
TAATTAACTAACTTGAAACCTTGAAATTATTGCCTGGTGAAAAAATATGTATTAGTTGTTTTATTGGTATCTAAGGTCTATTTGGGAAGCGCCCAATCGAGTAAAGAAAATTTTCAATCTTACCAGCAATCAATCCCTGGATCTAGTTTGCAATTTAAAATGGTTCCTATTCAAGCAGGTAGCTTTTTAATGGGAAGCCCATCAAACGAAAAAAATAGAGAAAAAGAAGAAGGACCACAAAAAAAAATCAATATCTCTGCTTTTTGGATGAGTGAAACAGAAGTTATTAGAGATGTTTTTGACGTGTTTTTAAAAGACGAAAAAACAAGCCAAAACATAGCGGTAGATGCCATTACAAGGCCAAGTCCACAATATGTAGACTTAACTTGGGGAATGGGTAAAGAAGGCGGTTATCCAGCAAATAGCATGAGTCAATATGGTGCCATCATGTATTGCAGATGGCTCTATCAAAAAACAGGTGTTTTCTATCGCCTACCTACCGAAGCAGAATGGGAATACGCCTGCAGGGCCGGCACCAATACCAGTTATTTTTTTGGCAACGATAGCAAGCAATTAAATGACTACGCTTGGTTTATTGACAACAGCGAAGAGAAATACCAAAAAGTAGCACAGAAAAAACCTAATCCTTGGGGCTTGTATGATATGTTGGGTAATTTATTAGAATGGACTTTAGACCATTACGACGAAAAGCTATTTACAAACTTACCAGATAATGCTGTTGACCCAATTGCCCCACCAAAAGCCCTTGTTAAATACCCAAAAACATTAAGAGGTGGTAGTTTTGAAGAAACGGCTTTTGAATTACGCAGTGCCACTCGTTTTCATTCAGATCCAACTTGGAATAAAAGAGATCCACAAATACCCAAAAGTAAATGGTGGTTAACTGAAGCAAGAGGCGTTGGTATTCGTTTGGTAAGACCTATTAAACAACCTTCAGAAACTGAAGCAAATCAATTTTTTAAGAACTATCTTGGCTTATAAACTTTAAAATGAACACTTATGTTTAACGATGCTTTCAACAACAACTCCCGCAGAGATTTTGTAAAAAACTCTTCGCTCATTGCAGGTGGTTTAATAGCTGCCCCAATGTTTACTCGTGCCAATTATTTTGCTGGCGCAACTGATGCTATTAAAGTAGCACTAGTTGGTTGCGGTGGACGTGGAACTGGCGCCGCCATGCAAGCGCTGCTTAGCGGCCAAAATGTAAAACTAGTAGCCATGTGTGATGCTTTTGCAGACAATATAGAAAACTGTCATAAAGCATTAATGGCCGAAGCAACTAGTAACGGTAAAGGGATTGAAAAAAATATTGATGTGCCTGCAGATAGAAGATTTACAGGTTTTGACGGTTACAAAAAAGCCATTGCTTTAGCAGATGTAGTTATCTTAACAACACCTCCAGGTTTTAGACCCATTCATTTCGACGAAGCGATTAGCCAAAATAAACACGTGTTTATGGAAAAGCCCGTTGCAACTGATCCGGCTGGTGTACAAAAAGTTTTGGCAACTGCATTAATTGCCAAACAAAAGAAATTAAATGTAGTGGTAGGATTACAACGTCATTACCAAACATCTTATAGAGAACTATTTCAAAACAAAGACTTAATTGGTGATATCACATCGGCACATGCTTGGTGGAACAACGATGGTGTTTGGGTTCGTCCACGTAAAGCAGGTCAAACTGAAATGGAATACCAAATGCGCAACTGGTATTATTTTAACTGGCTTTGTGGCGATCATATTAATGAGCAACATATTCACAACCTTGATGTAATTAATTGGTTCAAGGGTGGCTATCCAGTAAAAGCACAAGGTTCTGGCGGAAGACAAGTACGCAATGGCAAAGAGAATGGAGAAATTTTCGATCACCATTCTGTAGAATATACTTATGCCGATGGATCTATTTTAACGAGCCAGTGCCGACATATTCCTGGCACTTCTAGTAAAGTAGATGAGCTATTTATTGGTACCAAAGGAAAAATATTCTGTAATGCTGCAAAAATTGTAGACTTCAAGGGCAATACACTTTTCCAATATGCTAAAAAAGGAAAGAATTTAGAAAAAGATCCTTACCAAACAGAACACGAAGAACTGTTTGCGGCTATTGCAAAAGGCGAATACAAATTTGCAGATGCAGAGAATGGCGCAAAGAGTACCATGACTTCTATATTAGGTAGAATGGCTACTTATAGCGGACAAGTAATTGATTGGGACAAAGCCATTAATTCTGGCATTGATATCCATCCTAAAGTTTATGCTTGGGATGCGCCAACACCTACTAACCCAGGACCTGATGGATTTTATCCAATTGCAGTTCCAGGTGTTACTAAGTATTTTTAGTAGTAACCAATTTTATAAAAAAAGCCTGCTGAAAATTTTCAGCAGGCTTTTTTATGCCCATGAGTTATTTGAAAAATTTATAAAGTTCACAAAAAAAATAATCAATAAATTATCTTCTACTAGCAATCAATAAGTTTAGGTCTGTATATTTTAAATCGAATTTTTGACTGATATAAATATCGGTTAACGCGCCTTTAAACAAATAAATGCCTTCGCGTAAATTAAAATTATGCCATACCATTTCTTCTATTCCCCCTTCGTCACTAACTTCTAAAATTAATGGCATCAATACATTGCTAATGGCTTGACTTGCTGTTCTAGCAAATCCACTGGCAATATTGGGAACACAATAATGAATTACATCGTGCTTTATAAATGTTGGTTGTTCATGACTAGTTAGTTCACTCGTTTCAAAACAGCCTCCCCTATCAATTGCCACGTCAATAATAATACTGCCCGGACGCATTGCTGCAACCATTTCTTCAGATACTACCACTGGCGCTCTTCCAGATTCATTACTCAATGCACCAACCGCAACCTCACATGTTTTTAATTGTTTGGCTAAAATGCGCGGCTCTAAAACAGAGGTCCAAATGCGCTGACCTAAATTATTTTGAAGTTGTTTTAATTTAGAAACATTGTTGTCAAATACTTTAACCGATGCGCCAAGTGCTAGTGCATTTCTAGTAGCAAACTCCCCTACAATTCCTGCACCTACAATCACTACTTTGGTTGGTGGAATACCACTAATACCTCCTAATAAAACACCTTTGCCTTTATTAAAACTACTAAGGTATTGTCCGGCAATTAGCATAACAGCACTTCCAGTTATTTCACTCATGCTTCGCACAATTGGATACGTACCACTATCGTCTTTAAAGTTTTCGAAACTTAAAGCAGTAATACGCTTAGCCATCATATGCTCTATATAATGTTTTTTTAAGGCCGACAAATGAATGGGCGAAATAATCGTTTGATTCATTTGCAAAAAAGGCAAATCTTCCTCAACTGGTGGAGCGCTTTTTACTAAGATGGGCGCTTTATACACTTCTGCTTTATCGTACACAATTTTTGCGCCTGCTTCGGCATAATCTTGATCGGTATAATTACTACCTTCTCCAGCTTTGTGTTCAACAATTACATGGTTCCCGTTGGCAACAAGCACGCCAACTGCTTCTGGCGTAAGGGCTATTCTATTTTCTTGAAAAGCCACTTCTTTGGGAATACCAATAAATAGTTTTTCGCCCGGTGCTTTTACATCCAAAGTTTCTTCTAGAGTTTCATACATAAAAGATGCGCTGATAGAAGGTTTGGTGGTAGCCATAATTGTACTTATTGTTAGTTGAAAACTTGAATTATTTGAATGCTTATAAAATTAATTGATTTTCGCCAGTATATAGCCGACGTGATTTTTCGTCTAAAATTTCTAAATGCACTTGAAAAATAGCTTCTGGCAATAATCCTGCAGCTTTTTCGGGCCATTCAATTAAACAAAGATTGCCAGAACTCAAAGCATCTTCAATACCCGCTTGAATGGCTTCCTCTTCGTCCTTTAATCGATACCAATCCATATGGTAAATAATACCAGCTTCTGGGCTATTGTATTCATTAATGATGGCATAACTAGGACTAGTAACGGTATCTGTTACACCCAACACTTCGCACAATGCATGAATAAAACTCGTTTTACCAGTTCCCATAGCGGCATTAAAGGTCCAAATTTTTTTAGCCTTCCCTTCCTTCCACAAAGCGCTTGCAACTGCTTTAATTTGTGCCAATTCAAAAACTGCGTCCATAACTCAAAGATAAAGAACCCATGCCAAAACCAATTCTCTATTGGTTTTGGCGTTTTTTTGACACAATGATGTAAAAATATTATTGCTTAAACCAACTGTGGCCGATTGGGCTTGTAGTACCTTTGCAGTATCGTCTTCAACAAATACTACCCTATTATGGAAAAAGTGAATTGGAAGGTTTCAGGAATGAGTTGTACCAACTGTGCGCTAACTGTAAACAAATACCTCACAGAAAAAGGTATGCAAGACGTAAAAGTGAATTTTATGGGGGGCGATGTGAGCTTTGAAATAGTTAACGAAACTTCTAAAACAGACCTAGCAAAAGGCATAAGAAACTTAGGATACGAGGTAGCTACTGGCAATGAATCAGATACTAAAAAGTCTAAAAAAATCTTTCAAAATCATTTGCAACGTTTTAAATTTTGCATTGTTTTTACTGCCCCACTGCTATTACATATGCTGGGCTTACATATTCATTGGCTCATGAATCCTTACGTACAATTGGGTTTAACCATTCCTGTGTTTATTGTTGGGATGGATTTTTTTGGCAGAAGCGCTATTCATAGTTTGCTAAAAGGCATTCCTAATATGAATGTGTTAATTGCCCTTGGTTCTATTGCAGCATTTGGATATAGCTTATACGGAACCATTATTGGCGATGCCGAACACTATTTATTTTATGAAACAGCAGCCACCATTATTACCCTAGTTTTTTTGGGTAATTGGATGGAAGATAAATCGGTAGAAAGCACGCAAAAAGCATTGAACAAATTGGTAGTTTCACAAAAAGTCATGGCCAATATGATTGCCTACGACGATCAACACCAGGAACATATTTTTCCTGTTGAAAGTGGGAATTTAAAAGTGGGCGATTTGATACTGATTAAATCAGGCGAACCCGTTCCTATGGATTGTAAAGTTTTGTGGGGCGAAGCAAGTATTAGTGAAGCCATCATTACTGGCGAAAGTGTACCCGTAGAAAAGAAAATGAACGACTTGTTAATTGGCGGAAGCACTGTAGAAAACGGTTCCATTAAAGCTTATGTAACTGCTGTAGGAGAACACACTGTTTTGGCTAGTATTTTAAAACTAGTAAAAGAAGCCCAAACCGAAAAACCGCCCGTACAACAAATGGCCGATAAAATCAGCGCCATTTTTGTACCCGTTGTAATTAGCATTGCACTAATAACATTACTAGCCAATTATTTTATAGGCCATCATGTATTTAGTGAAAGTTTATTGCGTGGTATTGCCGTGTTGGTTATTTCTTGTCCTTGTGCCATGGGATTAGCCACACCAGCCGCTATTGCTGTTGGTTTAGGACGTGCGGCAAGAAATGGCGTATTGTTTAAAAATGCTAGGAGTTTAGAAATTTTTAAAGACATTAAGCAAGTAGTATTTGATAAAACGGGAACCTTAACAACTGGCCTTTTTGCTATTTCGAATTTTGAGATAGTTAATAATAAAACACCTGAAGCAATTGAAAAATTTAAAGGAATCGCTTACTCACTTGAAAAATATTCTAACCATCCAATTGCAAAATGTATTACCAAGGAATGGAAAACCAAAGAAGCTATTCGTTGGGCTAGCATAGAAGAACAAAAAGGATTGGGCATGGTAGGTACCGATAAATTAGGTAATACCTATAGTGCCGTTTCTTATAAAGGTGTTGCTGCTATTACCAAAAGCCGATCTCATAATGTTTACATCACTTGCAACAATGAATTATTGGGTTGGATTGATGTTGCCGATGAAATCAGACCAGAAGCTGTTGCTGTTATTGAAATGCTCCGATCAAAAGGCATTCGAACCATTTTATTAAGTGGCGATAAAAGAGAAAAATGCGAACAAGTTGCAAGCTATTTACACCTCGATGAATGGTTAGCCGAACAAACCCCCGAACAAAAACTTGCAGCCATTGCTAATTTCAATGCGCACGAACCAACTGCCATGATTGGAGACGGAATTAATGATGCACCAGCACTAGCCAAAGCCACTGTGGGTATCTCTTTGAGCGACGCCTCACATATTGCCATGCAAAGCGCACAAGTTGTTTTAATGAACCATGGTCTTAAAAATTTACCATTGGCATTAGGGCTTGGAAAGCATACTTATTTAACCATTCAACAAAATTTATTCTGGGCGTTTATTTACAATATTGTAGCAATACCCATTGCTGCATTTGGATTTTTAAGCCCAAGCTTTGGTGCACTTACCATGGGCTTGAGTGATGTTGTTTTGGCTGTTAATTCTGTTCGACTAAATTTCAAAAAAGTATTATAGTTTTTTGAAATGAAAAAAACGCCATTAAACATATTACAAGAATACTGGAAGCACAATAGTTTCAGACCCATGCAGGAAGAAATTATTCAGGCAGTATTGGATGGAAAAGATGCACTGGCATTATTGCCTACTGGTGGCGGAAAATCAATTTGTTTTCAAATTCCTGGATTGATGTTAGAAGGTGTTTGCTTGGTTATAAGCCCCCTGATTGCACTCATGAAAGACCAGGCCGAAAACCTAATTGAAAAAGGAATTTCTGTTGCTACGATTCATAGCGGTCTTAGTTATTACGATGTAAAATGTATTTTACAAGACGCAGTTGAGGGCGATTATCAATTTATTTATTTATCGCCCGAAAGATTAGAAACCCCTTTGTTTAAAGACTATCTACCCTATTTAAATATTAGTTTATTAGTGGTAGACGAAGCCCATTGTATTTCTCAATGGGGATACGATTTTAGACCACCCTATTTGCGTATTGCAGCCATTCGATCTGAACTAGAAGACGTTCCAATGATTGCACTTACTGCATCTGCAACTCCCTTAGTACAAAAAGATATTATTGCAAAATTAGCATTGAAAGATGCCACTATTTTTAAACAGTCTTTTTTAAAACCCAATCTTTCATACAGCGTATTTCAGGTAGATAGTAAAATAAATAAATTGTTAGAAGTGCTTCAGTCGGTGTCTGGCAGCAGTATTGTTTATTGCAATAGCCGAAGACAAACCAAAGAAATTTCTGAACTATTATTGTTGCATAATATTAGTGCCGATTTTTATCACGCAGGTTTATCTGCACAAGAAAGAACCGACAAACAAGATGCTTGGATAAAAAATAATACCCGTGTAATTGCTTGTACCAATGCATTTGGGCTAGGCATTGACAAACCAGATGTTCGAACAGTTATACATTATGACGCGCCAGAATGTTTAGAAAATTATTACCAAGAAGCCGGACGCGCAGGACGTGATGGGAAAAAAGCATATGCAGTACTTTTATTTCATTCAGACGATATCAGCCAATTAAAAGCCTTACCAGATAAGCGTTATCCGCCCATCCCCTTAATTAAAAAAATCTACCAAGCCATTGCAGATTTTATTCAATTGCCCATTGGATTAGGTGAGGGACAATTTTTTGATTTTGACTTGAGTGAGTTTATTAGAAATTTTAAACTAGACGGCTACACTGTAACTAGTGTGTTAAAAGTATTAGAACAAGAAGGGCATTGTAGTTTTTCGGAAAATATTTTTTTGCCGGCACAACTATCTTTTACAACAGACAAAGAAACGCTCAATGATTTTGAACTAGCTTATCCGCAATGGGAGCCTTTATTAAAAACATTGTTGCGTACCTACGAAGGCATTATTGATAATCGTGTTTCCATTCACGAAAAACAATTGTCCCGAATACTTAGAATACCCGTTGAAAATATTGTGGAGCAACTACTAGCTATTCAAGCTTTTGGCATCTTAGAATATTTGCCATTAAAAGAAACCCCTCAAATACATTTTTTACTCAACAGGGCACCTGCCGATTATTTATCTATCGACCAAGATAAATACCTTGCAAGAAAAAAACAATACGAAATTCGCTTAGCCGCAATGCTTAATTTCTTAGAAAATAATGATCTTTGTAGAAGCAATGCCATTACCGAATATTTTGGCGAACCAACAGATAAAGCTTGTGGCATTTGTAATAACTGCCTTGCAAAGAAGAAAAAAGAACTAAGCCCAGCTGAGTTTAAAGCCATTGAAAAAATAATTACGCCCTATTTAATAATTGGCACGAATGTTGGAGACTTATTAATTCAGTGCAGTGAATTTAGTTCCGAAAAAATCTGGCAAGCACTAAAATTTATGGAAACTGAGCAACGCATTCGTATTAATGAAGAAGGAATTGTTATAAACTGTTAAAATATAAATTGCCAATTAGATCTTGGTTATTTTTCAATTATCTTTAAAAGAATAAAAAAAACTCACATGGAAGATAAAAAAAGTAAAATACTCTTGTGCGAAGACGATACCAATCTTGGTAAAGTATTAAAAGACTATTTAGAGCTAAATGATTACGATGTAATCTTAGAAAGAGATGGCCGCTTAGGTCTTGCCGCTTTTCAGCGTGAGAAATTCGACATCTGTTTATTAGACGTAATGATGCCTAATATGGATGGCTTTAAATTAGCAGAAGAAATACGCGATGTAGATTTAGATATTCCTTTGTTTTTCTTGAGTGCTAAAACAATGAAAGACGATATCATTCAAGGATACAAACTAGGAGCCGACGACTATATTACCAAACCATTTGATAGCGAAGTATTGCTGATGAAAATCAAAGCAATGTTAAAAC